>JBGKDM010000147.1:0-5963 GCA_042954165.1 Synechococcus sp. | reverse complement strand
TGTTTGGATCAATCCTGCTAGGAGCGAAATCCGGATTGCGGTACTGCTCGGATTCGAAATACTGGGGCAGGCCGTTGGCCGTGAGGTTGATGGTGGGATACCAGGCCGACAGGGCAGCCAGAAGGGCTGACTTGGCCTGCTCAACCTGACTTTCAGCCGCCTTGAGGCTGGGGTTGTTGACTTCCACCAGTCGCTCTGCCTGCTCAAGGGTGAGCGGACGCAGCTCGCGGATCTTCACCTGATCCGGCTCAGCGGGCAACGCCAGCGATGGAGGAGCCGCAAGAGGAAGCAGATCATCCGGCAGCGTCGTAGCAGCGGAAGGAACGGCCTCATCATTGACCCTGGGCCGGGCCCCCTTGATCTCCGTGGCGGTGGGAAGTTGCGTCTGATCCTGCAAAGCACTTTGGGCCGGCAGCTCAGAAGACTCAACGCTGGTTTGCGGTTCGGTTTCAGCCGAAGCGGCAAGACCGCTGGGAGCAGTCAGCGTGCCTGCAATCAACAGCAGGCTGGCGAAGGACCGTCTCACAGAACAAGGCATTCTGCGCGGAGCTTAATGGGGTTTCTCACCTCTGACCCAGAACTGCAGCCACGATGTCAGCTGCTCCATGCACGACCCGGATCGGCACCTTCATTCGGTCCTCAAGCTGAGACAGGGTCATGTCGTCGAGGAACACGGGTTCGCCCTGCCGCAACATCACAGACGGCAGCAACAGCTGATCACCGAGGTCGCAGTCGCCCAGCCCCTCGATCAGATCCTGACCGGTCAGAAGTCCGGTCACCACCTGATCCTGTCCCCAGTAGGGACTGGGCAGCCCATGGAGATCCAAGGTGACCCCCTCGACCGCATTCAGCCGCGATGTGACCGGAGCCAAAGCCTGGTCGACCAGCTTGCCCACCACCCAGCTGCTGCGGAGAGGGGCCTCGATGCGTGGAGGCAGATCGCGACTGGCTTCCTCCAGCGACTCGAGAAAGGCGCGAATGCTTCCGACTCCATTCTCCTGCTGAGGCAGATCCTCATAGCTGTCCCGCGGCGGCAGGGGCAGGCCTGCCATCAGATACCACTCATCCGAAAGCCAGGCGAAGCGACTGCCGAGCCTGGCTTGAAACCCCTGCTGGAGTGGCTCAACCCTGGCGATGACGGCCCGGGCATCCTCAGGTGTGACCGGAAGCAAGCCGTCACCCGCAGGACGAAACCGCGTCAGCCCTACCGGCACCACAGCGGCTGAGAGAACAGCAGGCCAGTCTCCCCCCGCGAACTCAGCCAGTTCCCGCAGCGTTCGCTCAAGGGCATCGCCGTCATTCAGGCCGGGGCAGACAACGACCTGGGCGTGGATCTGCAGGTCCCTGGCGGCGAACCAGCGCACCTGATCCATCAATTGCCCCGCCCGTGGGTTCTTCAGCAGACGGGCGCGAAGATCGGGGTCCGTCGCGTGGACCGACACGAACAGAGGTGACAGGCGCTGCTGCTCGATGCGCAGCCAGTCGCTGTCCGTGAGATTGGTCAGGGTCAGGTAGGAGCCGTAAAGGAAGCTGAGCCGGTAGTCGTCATCCTTGAGATAAAGGCTGCTGCGTCGACCGGGAGGTTGCTGGTCGATGAAACAGAACGGGCATCCGTTGTTGCACTGACGCAGGCCATCAAAAAGGGCTTCGCTGAACTCAAGCCCCAGCCCTTCATCGGCGTCTTTCTCCAGCTCCACCGCATGGGAGACACCGGCCGCATCGCGCACCTCAAGACGCAACTCCTCATCAACGCAGAGATAGCGGTAGTCGATGAGATCTCGGGGCCGGATGCCATTGATGCTGAGCAGCTGATCCCCGGGCTCGAAGCCAAGGTCTTCACCGATCGAACCAGGCGCTACGGCCACCACGAGTGCCGGAGCAGGCTGACGTGATGACGACTCAGGATCCAGGGCCGCAACGGCGACACCGGCAGAGGGCTCATTCCACACGGATGACCAGCGGCTTGCCTCAGTTTGATCCCGTCACCGCCCACCAGGCCAGCAGGAGCACCCCGAACAGAAGGCGATAGATCACGAAAAGCCGGGTGCTGTGTCGCTGCAGATAGCGAATCAGCCATGCGATCGACAACCAGGACACCAGAGCAGCGGAAAGCACCCCTATGAGCAGGGGAATCAAACCACCGGAGCTGGGATCGTCAAACGCTCCCTTGAGCTCAGCGACACCAGAGATCGTGATGGCCGGAATGCCCAGCAGGAAAGAGAACCGGGCCGCATCCTCCCGCGTCCAGCCACAGAACAGCGACGCCGTGAGCGTGCTGCCCGATCGCGAGACACCGGGAATCAGGGCAAGAGCCTGAGCAAGTCCCACAAGCAGACCATCGCGTCCACTGACCTGATCCAGCGCCTTGCGGCGTGGGCCGAAACGCTCAGCCAGCGCGAGGAGGATCGCCATAACGATGGACACAACGGCGATCGCAGGGATGCTCCGAATGGGTGAGCTGCTGTAACCAGGCCAGAAGCTCTTGATCAGGGAGCCGATCACGAGGATCGGAAGCGTGCCCACGAGCATCGCGGCTCCGAGTCGTGCCTCGGGCTCGCGCCACTGTCCACGTTCGATGGCTCGCGTTACTCCTCTCAGGACCTGTCCAAGCTCCTTGCTGAAGTAGAGGATGACGGCAGCGATGCTTCCGAGCTGAATCACAGCTGTCACGGACAGACCGGGATCCCCCCAACCGAGCAGAACGGGCACCGCCTTGAGATGCGCGGTGCTGCTGATGGGCAGAAATTCAGTCAACCCCTGCACAACACCCAGAACAAAGCTGCGCCAACAGGCTTCAACAAGCCCTGGAGCAGCGGCGAGATCAGTCATGCACCGCAGTCAGCGAGTGGAACCTATGCCTGAAACGCATCCAGTGCCAGTCCGAAGGACAACACGTCGCCGGAGCGCATCTTCTAAGGTTTCGGTTCTTTCTTCACAAACGGGGACGCACTGTTGCCGAGCGGTCTGATCCAAACCGAAGCACTGGATCGTCGCACCGTGGAGACGTTGTTTGTCCAAGACCCGGGTGACCACAAGGTCAGCAACCGCGTTGAGCTGAGCATCTGGAGCGCGCTGCTGGTCGTTCTGCCTGTATTCCTTCAGGCCCCCTGGGTGCGCCTCCACCCCTTCAGCGCCAGTCTGTTCAGCGTGGTGCTTGTGTCCACCGCCATCCCCCTGGGGTGGAGCACGGGACTGCGCCGTCGACGCGCCGGCGCCCTGCTGCTCGGCTTCAGTGGCAGCTGGCTCGCAGGCAGCCTGTTCTGGGGATGGCTGCGGGCGCATCCTGCCTGGCACCTGCCGGTGGAGGCCTTCGCGTTGCCCCTGGCGCTTGGCGGCCTGGGAACGCGCTGGCGCCTGGGTTGCTCCTTTTACCTGGCCTCACTCGTGGGCACGGCCATGACCGATCTGGCCATGGCCCTGACGGGGGTGATGCGGTTCTGGCCGCAGGTTGTGGAGGCGCCCCTGTCCGAGGCGGGACTTCTCCTCAACAGCGCCGCCCAGTCACTGAGGGCTCCCTCGGCCATGATCGTGATCCTCGGCATGGCCGTGGCCATCCTGACGACGGCAACGCTCATGCGGGTGAACGGATCCCGTCAAGGTCCTCACGCTGAAAGTCTGACCGTGGCGGCATCCGTGCTGATCACAACCGTGATGGTGGATGGCCTTTTCCTTCTTTTGGCCCTCGTCCATCCAGACCTCAGCGGACTGATCTGAAACGAACTGCAAAAGCTCTCGGTTTGGTTGGGTCATCGGCCCGGACTGACTTGTAAGGTTCTCCTACCGGCAATGCCGGAAGTCTCGTTCCGAATCCCGACGGAGTGTTCCGATGAAGCGGCTGGTCTCCTGGCTGACTGGTTTGGTTGTGATGGCAGGCCTCGTGATGGGGCTGGTGCTCCCTCAGGCCGCCTATGCGGACGAGATCCGCAATGTGGCCGATGACAAGATCGCCGAGCGTGGCGACATGGTGGATCTCAACAACTCCTCCGTCCGTCGCTTCCAGCAGTTCCCCGGCATGTATCCCACCCTGGCCGGCAAGATCGTGCTTGGGGGCCCCTACGACACCGTGGACGACGTTCTCAGCCTGGATCTGACGGAGCGACAGAAGGAGTTGTTCAACAAGTACCGCGACAATTTCCTGGTCACAGCCCCTGCGATCGCTCTCAACGAAGGCTTTGATCGCATCAATGACGGTCAGTACCGCTGAGGTGGTTGTCTGAACCCCCGAGCGACCCCAAGACCTCTGAATGAACCGCCGGCCATGTCGGCGGTTTTTTTGCTGCAGCGATGACACCACGTCCTCTCCACGGCGAGCGCATTCCCACTGGCCCCTGGGATGTGATTGTCGTTGGCGCGGGGGCCGCCGGGCTGATGACCTGCCTGGAACTCCCGGACGGACTCAACGTTCTGCTGCTCAATCGCAACACAAGCCGCGATTCCTCCAGCCGCTGGGCCCAGGGCGGCATCGCTTCCGTGACCCGTGCCGGTGACAGTGCAGGAAGTCATGCGGAGGACACCATGGAGGCCGGGGCAGGTCTCTGCGACGGCGATGCGGTGCGCCTGCTGGTGGAGAAAGCGCCCCGCTGCGTTGAGCGCCTGCTGGATGTGGGCATGGCCTTCGATCGCAACAGTGATGGCAGCCTCGCCACCACCCTCGAAGCGGCCCACAGCCACCACCGTGTGCTGCATGTTCAGGACCAGACGGGCAGAGCCCTCGTGGATGTGCTCCGGGAACGGGTCGAGCAGCGGGAGGGACTGCTGCATCGACGTGGCGTCCGGGTGAGTCAACTCTGGGTTGAAAACGGGCGCTGCTGTGGGGTGCAGGTTCTTGATGGCCCTCTGCTCCACTGGATTCGCGCCCGCGCCGTTGTGCTGGCGACCGGCGGCGGCGGCCATCTCTACACCAACACCACGAACCCTGCGCAGTCTGCCGGCGAAGGGGTCGCACTTGCCTGGCAGGCAGGGGCTGCGATCGAGGATCTGGAATTCGTGCAATTCCATCCCACAGCCCTCCATCTTCCAGGCGCCCCCTGTTTCCTGATTTCCGAGGCGGTGCGTGGAGAGGGTGGCGTCCTACGCAACCGTGCCGGACACAGCCCGGTGAGCGGCCTGAGCGGAGGTGACCTTGCACCTCGCGATCAGGTGAGCAGAGCCCTTGTGCGCAGCATGCGCCAGGACGGAACGGATCACGTGGAGCTGGACCTGAGGCCGATTCCGAGAGCGCAGGCGGAACGCCGCTTTCCCACCATCCTGGAACGCTGCCGGGAGTATGGGCTTCGCCCGTTTGAACAGCCCCTGCCCGTGGCACCGGCGGCGCACTACTGGATGGGAGGGATCGCAACAAACCATCGTGCTGCCACCAGCGTGCCTGGCCTTTACGCCGTCGGAGAGGCGGCCTGCACCGGGGTGCACGGTGCCAATCGCCTGGCCAGCAATTCCCTGATGGAATGCCTGGTCTACGCCAGCCAGCTGCGGGACATTGAACTACTGCCCACCCACGCGACAGGGTCTGCGCCTCCCGGGGCAGCCGCGGCCAGGCAGCCTCCGCTGCAGGCGAATCTCTCCAGCAGCGTGGCGGCGTCGGAGTTGCGCTGGTCCATTGAAAAGCTCCGGGGAGACTGTTGGGCCGTCGCTGGGGTCGATCGCTCGGTTGCCGGCATGCGCAGCCTGTTGAAGACCATCAACCAGCACCTCCCCCAGCTGGAGGAGGAAGGGGCGCTTCAACTGATGAGCGAACAGCAGGTAGATCAGCAATGTCTGCTCGAAGAGCCCAGCCGACGGGACCTCAACCTGCTGTTGGACCTGACCCACCGCCAGCGCACAAGCGCTTTGCTGCTGGAAGCCTGTCTCTTCCGGCAGGAGAGTCGGGGAGGGCACTACAGAACTGATGCGCCGAGCCCGATGCCGCAGTGGGCGTGCCATTCGCGCCAGCAGAAGGGCCGCAGCATTCACACCCGGCCCGTCAC
>JBGKDM010000146.1:0-2628 GCA_042954165.1 Synechococcus sp. | reverse complement strand
GCGGCGATGCAGCGGGCCTGGCCGGAGCTCACCGCCGCGGCGCTGCAGGCCGGCCGGCCGATGCCTCTGGTGCTGGTGGGCAGTGCACCCACGGCCCTGGAGCAACTGCTGGATCAGCTTGATGGCGGTGCAGCGGCGCCGAGCCTGGTGATCGGCATGCCGGTGGGGTTTGTCGGCGTGCCGGAGAGCAAGCGACGGCTGGCGGCCACTGCGTTGCCCCAGATCCGCCTGGAGGGCACCCGCGGCGGTGCCGGCCTGGTGGCGGCGGCCTGCAACGCCTTGCTGCGCGCTGCTGCCGGCTGAGGTCTGCGTTGGGTGCCGGGCGGGTGATCAGGCGGCGAGCCGGTCGAGCACCTGCTGGGCCCGCTGCACCACCGGGGCGGGCACGCCCGCGAGACGGGCGGCTTCGATGCCGTAACTGCGGCTGGCGCCACCGGGGGCCACGCGGTGCAGGAAGAGCAGGTCGTCGCCGGTTTCCTCCACCAGCACCTGGAAATTGGCCACGTTGGCGCGCTGTTCCGCCAGGGCATTGAGCTCGGGGTCGTGGGTTGCGAAGACGGTGCGGGCCTGCAGGTCGCCCGCCAGGTGCTCACTCACGGCCCAGGCGATCGAGAGGCCGTCGAAGGTGGCGGTGCCCCGGCCGATCTCATCGAGCAGCACCAGGGAACGGTCGCTGGCGTGGTGAAGGATGTTGGCGGTTTCGGCCATCTCCACCATGAAGGTGGACTGGCCTGCGGCCAGATCATCCACGGCGCCCACCCGGGTGAAGATGCGATCGGCGATGCCGATGCGGGCTGAGGCCGCCGGCACCCAGCCGCCGATCTGGGCCAGCAGCTGGATCAGGCCGATCTGGCGCAGGTAACAGCTCTTGCCGCTGGCGTTCGGCCCGGTGAGCACCACCAGATCGGTGCTCTCCCCGAGCTGCACGTTGTTGGGGGTGAAGCGCTCCTCCACCAGCAGCTGTTCCACCACCGGGTGCCGGCCGGCTTCCACCTGCAGGCTGCGGCTGTCTTCGATCGCCGGGGCGCACCAGCCTTCGGTGGCGGCCACATCCGCCAGGCTGCCGAGGGCATCGAGACCGGCCACGGCCCGGGCGGCACGCCGGATCCCCTCCGCTTCCTGCCCCACCTGCTCCCTCAGCTGGCAGAACAGTTCGTATTCCCGTTGGGCGGCCCGGGCCCTGAGCTGGAAGATCGTGCCTTCGCGCGCCTTGAGGTCGGGGGTGATGAAGCGCTCCTCGTTGGCGAGGGTCTGGCGCCGGATCCAGTGGTCGGGAACGGTGGTTGATTTGGCGCGGCTGACCGCGAGGAAATAGCCGAAGGTGCGGTGGTACTGCAGCTTCAGGTTGGTGTTGCCGCTCAGCTGGCGTTCCCGCTGTTCCTGGTCCGCCAGCCAGGTGTCCTGGTCATCGAGCTGGTTGCGCAGACCATCGAGCAGGGGGTCGACGCCGTCGTGGATCAGGCCGCCGTCGCTGAGGCTCAGGGGCGGGCTGTCGATCAGCTGGTGGCGGATGGTGCGGGCCAGCTCCTGGAGGGCAGCGTCCGGTTCGAGCAGCTGGTCCAGCCAGTCCGGGCCGCCGTTGAGTCGCCCCTGGATCAGGCCGGCGAGCTGGGGCAGGCGCTCGAGGCCATCGGCGATGGCCACCAGATCACGGGCACCGGCCTGGCCCGCACCGGCCCGGCCCGCCAGACGCTCGAGATCACCCATCGGTCGCAGCAGGCGCCGCAGGGCCTGGCGCAGGGGCCGGGCGTCCACGAGGCTGCTCACGCTGGTCTGACGGCGCTGAATGGCGCTGACATCCATCAGGGGGGCCTCCAGCCAGCGGCGCAGGCAGCGGCCCCCCATGGCGGTGAGGGTGCGATCGATCGCCCAGAGCAGGGAGCCCTGGAACTGGCCGTCGCGCTGGGTGCTGGTGAGCTCCAGGTTGCGGCGGGTCTGGGCATCCAGCACCAGGGCATCGCCGCTGAAGCGCAGTTGGGGGCGTTCCAGCGGTGGGGCGTGCAGGTCGTCGTCCTCCAGGGGGCGTGTCTCCTGCAGATCGGCCAGCAGGCCGCCGGCGGCCCGCAGGGCCAGAGGCTGCTCCTGCAGACCGAGGCCATCGATGGTGCCCAGCCGGTAGTGGCTCAGCAGCGCCTGGTCGGCTTCCGGCCGGCTGAAGGGGGTGCTGGCCATGGCCGTGAGCTGGAGGCGGTCCGGGCACCAGGCGGGCCTGCCGCTGGCGTTCAGTTGCTGATCCAGCTCAGGACTGGGGCCCCAGACCAGCTCGGCGGGATCCAGCCGGGCCAGCTCCTGATGCAGTTCGCCGCTGCCGTTCCGCTCCTCCAGCACCAGCTCGCCGGTGCTGACATCGGCGCTGGCCAGGCCCCAGCGGAAGGGCGTCCGGCCCTGGGCAGGCTCCACCACCAGGGCCGCCAGCCAGTTGTTGCGGCGGGCGCTGAGCATGCCCTCCTCCAGCACGGTGCCGGGGGTGAGCACCCGGGTGATGTCGCGCTTGAGCAGGGTGCCCTTGGCGCTGCCTTTGGCTGGCGCAGCTTCCAGCTGGTCGCAGAGGGCCACGCTGCGCCCTTTGCGGATCAGATCGGCGCAGTAGCGCTCGGCGGCGTGATGGGGGATGCCGGCCATGGGCAC
>JBGKDM010000145.1:0-9356 GCA_042954165.1 Synechococcus sp. | reverse complement strand
CGGCCCTGCATGCCCCGACTGAGCCTGGTGTGGAGGTAGGCGGCGTACACCAGCCAGCAGATCAGCGCCCAGGTTTCCTTTGGGTCCCAGCTCCACCAGCTTCCCCAGGCCTCGTTCGCCCAGACAGCACCGCTGATGATGCCAACGGTGAGCAGCAGGAATCCGGCCGTGATCGTGCGATAGCTGAGGCTGTCGAGCTGCTCAATCCTGGAGAACGCCAGGGAGTGAAGATCGAGATCTGCGGAGGCGGGGCCGCCGTCAAGTGCTGCCCGCCGGAAGCCGCCACTGCCGATCGAGCTGCTGCGGAGCTCAAGCACGTTGTCGCGGTCAGTGACCAGCACTGCGATCGACAGCAGAGAGCCAACCAACAGAGCTGCGTAACTCACCATGATCACACTGACGTGCATCACGAGCCAGCTGGACCGCAGTGCGGGAACGAGGGGTGAAGCCTCCTGAAGCTTGTCTGGAAGAGCAAAGCTTGCAAACGCAATGCATCCGAGTCCCATCGGTGTGGCAGCAGCAGCCACCAGAGGTGACGGCCAGCTCCGCTCGACGAGAAGCTGGGTCAGCGTGCAGGCCCAGGCCAGGAAACAGAGGGATTCGTAGAGATTGCTGATCGGGAAATGACCGGATTGCCACCAGCGCAGCAACAGCTGCGCGGTCAACGCGAGATTGGCCAGAGCGATCAGAAGGCGAACACCGGATGAGCTCGTCCCACTGGACAACGCCCAGAACCCCCAGGGCAGAGCCACCAGCAGGAGAGCGAATGCACCCAGCCCCAGAAGCAGAACTGGATCATCACCTGCAAGAGAAATCGGGAGCATGGTCAACGGGATCTCGATCAAGTCTGGCGGGAAGGATCAGCGGCTGGCCTGACGCAACAGATACCAACCGCCCGCAAATGAAATCAACACCGGCATCCAGGCTGCGAGAAGGGGCGGGAGTGTGCCTTTCACGCCCAGGGAACTGAAACTGAAACTGAGCACGTAGTAAACAAGAATCAGCACAACGCTGATGCCAAAGCCCTGGCTGCGACTGGTGCGGCTGTTCGGTTTGGCCCCAAGACTGCTCCCGATCAGACCGAAGACAAGGCAGGCCATCGGCAGGGTGAATTTCTCCTGAATCCGCACGCGCAAACGGCGGGCTTCCTTCCGATCGCCCGCCTCACGAAGCAGCTGCTCCGCTTCGACCGCTTCCGCCACCGTCATGTTGTTGGCGTCCTTGGGAAGCTTGGCGATCCTGACAGGCGCTGCGCTGAGTGGATACAGATAGCGATCGAACTCAGCGGTTGTGGTTCCGCCGGATGGTGAGAGCGTCACGATCTGGCCCCGCTGAAATTCCCACTTCGCCTCGGATTCGTTCCAGACCGCTGTCTCGGACACCAACATCTGGGTGAAACCGATTCTCGAGAAATCGAGAACCGTGACATCACGCATCTCACCCTTGCGGAACTCACGGGCATAGAAAAGCTGGGCAAGACCCTTGGAGCTGTCACCGTCCTTGCCGCCAGTGAGACGACCGAACCGGGAATAGACAATGTCCTTGCCTTTTTCCGTGGCGATCGACTTGCCCAGTGCCCTCCTGAGGGTCACCTCGGCCGATCGATTGGTGCGGGGCACGATGACGTCGTTGAAGACGAAGGTGAGCGAGGTCATCACCAGGGCGAGCACCAGAGCTGGTGCCACCATCCGGCGCGCCGTGACCCCGATGCTGCGGAGTGCCGTCAGCTCACTGTTCGCAGACAGCCTGCTGTAGGCCAACAACGTGGCCATCAGCGTGGCCATCGGGAAGGAGATCACCAGAAAGCTGGGAAGACGCAGCAGCAGAACCTGCAGCGCGATCAACACAGGCAGACCGGACTCAACGATCTTCCTGACCAGCTCGAACATCACCCCCACCGACAGGGACACGACGGTGAAGGAGGCAATGGCGAAGAGCAGCGGACCGATCAGCTCGGAGATCAGCCAACGATCCAGGAGGGGGATTCGACGCAGACAACGCGCGCCGGCCGCGCGGATCCGATGGAGTTCAATCACAGCTGGAAGCCCTCCCCGAGGTAGTGACGACGCACCAGAGGGTTGTGGGCGACTTCATCGGAACGGCCTGACGCCAGGATCGTTCCATCGGTGAGGATGTAGGCACGATCAGTGATCGAAAGGGTTTCACGCACGTTGTGATCCGTGATCAGGATGCCCATGCCCCGTTCGCGGAGGGAATGGATGAGTGCCTGAAGATCCGCGACGGCGAGGGGATCAACGCCCGCGAAGGGTTCATCAAGGAGCAGGTAGCGCGGGCCTTCAAGGCCCACGGCTAGGGCACGGGCCACTTCGGTTCGGCGCCGTTCGCCACCGGACAGCTGATAACCCTTGCGGTCAAGGAAGGGCTGGAGATGGAACTCATCAATCAGCTGATGCAGGCGATCCCGGCTCTGCCCAGAGACGAGGCCGCTTTGGGCCAGCACCAGCTCGAGGTTCTCACGCACGGTCAGCTGCCTGAACACACTGGGTTCCTGGGGCAGGTAGCCGATGCCGAGTCGGGCACGCTCCGGCATCGAGAGCGCGGCAACGGGATGGCCATCCATCAGCACCTGACCGGAATCGGGACGCAGCAGGCCGATCACCAGATTGAAGGTGGTGGTTTTCCCGGCACCATTGGGACCGAGAAGACCGATGACTTCCCCTGGTTCCAGGTTGAGGGAGACGTCTCTGACAAGAGGACGGCCCCCCAGGGTGAGTGCGACCCGTTCGAGGGTGAGGCTCATGGCAATTGCTGGGACGGACCTGCTGGATCAGACGGGCGGATCCGAAGCTGGCTGAACACCTGGCGCCCAGGGAGCGGTTCGGCCTCAGCCCGGCCATCGTCAAGGCGGTAGACAACCCGCTCGGCGCGCACGGCGTTGCCACCATCTTGAACGATGTCAACATCGCCGCTGAGAACGAGACGACCTTCTTCGGTGAAGTACTGCGCCTGACGGGATGTCGCCACCATCCGCCGGGATGGGTAGGTGATTCGCACGTTGCCGAGCGCTGTCACGACTCCAGTGACGTTGTCGGCGCTCTGGGTATCGGACTCAATCGTGATCAGGCCATCCTGGGCAGGCGTTTCCGTGGACGACGCAACCGGGGAGGACGCAACCGGGGGAGTGGCAGCTTGGGTGGGGACGACCGACAGGACTCCGATCAGAGCAGTGCAGGTGAGACGCGCCGTGCGACTCAGAGCCCTGCGGGACAACGACCAAGGCAACGGCAGACCCACGACGAAGTGGGGCCAATGTACCGGGGAGTTCATGATCCCTGACGAAGACGCGGGACAGGACATGACTCCGGATCTCTTTGATTCTGGAGCGCGTCGAGCCGATCCGCGACCACGCGCCGCAGGGCACTGAGATCAAGCCCGAAATCCGGAAGACCCTTGCCTTGCAGTCGGCCGAGACCCTCGCCGAGCAGGATCGTTGCACCCCGGGTGTTGCCGCGCTCGAGATGAACATGCGCCACGGCCACCTGGATCAGGCCCTGAAGGACCCTGCGGTCAGGATCCGTCGTCTCATGCCAGAGATCCTCCAGCACGTCATGGGCTTCATACCACTGCTGGTCATTAAAAAGCTCGATCCCCTGGTGAAAACGGGGATCGAGGCAGACGGCGTCAGATGACAAGACAGGTGGAAGCGATCAACGTTTGGCCATTTTCTTGGCCGGAAGCTTGCGCAGACGAATCGACTCCGGGGTGACCTCAAGCATTTCATCGGGTCCGATGTACTCAAGAGCGCGTTCGAGCGTCATCTGCACAGGGGCCTGGAGTGTGTCCAGTTCATCGGCACCCGCCGAACGCATGTTGGTGAGCTGCTTGGCCTTGCAGACGTTGATTTCGAGATCCTGCGGACGGTTGTTCTCACCGATGATCATCCCCTTGTAGACCTTGGTTCCGGGAGAGATGAAGAACTGACCGCGATCCTCGGCATTTTTCAGTGCATAGAAGGTTGCGGTGCCTTCCTCGAAAGCGATAAGGACGCCGTTCCGGCGCGTGTCGAACTCACCGAGCATCGGTCGGTACTCAAAGAAGGAGTGACTCATGATTCCTTCCCCGCGGGTGGCGCGAATGAACTCGCCCCGGAAACCGATCAGTCCACGGGAGGGAACGATGAACTCGAGCTGTGTGCGGCCATCGGCACTGGTCTCCATGTTCTGCATCTCACCCTTGCGGGTGCCCAGCTTCTCGATGCAGGCACCGACGGCTGCCTCAGGGACATCCATCACCAGCGTCTCAACCGGCTCGCAGGGGGTTCCGTCGATCGTGCGGAAGATGACCTGAGGCTGGGAGACCTGGAACTCGTAACCCTCACGGCGCATGGTCTCAATCAGGATGCCGAGGTGGAGCTCACCGCGGCCGCTGACCGCAAAACGGTCGGGAGACTCGGTGTCCTCCACACGCAGGGCCACGTTGGTCAGCAGCTCCCGCTGGAGACGATCACGCACCTGACGGCTGGTGACGAATTTGCCCTCCTTACCGGCGAACGGTGAGTCATTGACCACGAAGGTCATCTGCAGGGTGGGCTCGTCCACCTTGATCAGGGGCAGTGCCTTGGGCTCATCGGGGCAAGCGATGGTTTCACCGATATTGACGTCGTCAAATCCGGCAACGGCAACCATGTCGCCGGCTGCAGCGGATTCGATCTCGACCCTCTGAAGACCCTCGAATCCCAGAAGCTTGCTGATGCGACCTTTCTTGACGGAACCGTCGTCTTTGATCAGAGCAGCACTCTGGCCCTGCTTGATCACACCGTTGTGAACACGCCCGATGATGATGCGACCGAGAAAATCGGAATAATCCAGCGTGGTGATCTGGAGCTGGAGCGGTTTCTCGGCATCGCCGACCGGGGGCGGAACATGGCGGAGAATCGCATCGAAGAGAGGACGCATGTTGTCGCTCTCTGTCTTCATGTCGGGCTTGGCGAACCCCCCGAGGCCACTGCCGAAGAGATAAGGGAAGTCGCACTGATCATCATCGGCGCCCAGCTCGAGGAAAAGATCAAGCACCTTGTCGACGGCGGTTTCCGGATCCACACGGGCCCGGTCAATCTTGTTGACGAACACGATCGGGCGGAGTCCCTGCTCAAGCGCTTTCTTGAGAACAAAGCGCGTCTGGGGCATCGGCCCCTCATTGGCGTCCACGATCAGCAGGCAACCGTCGACCATGCCGAGCACCCGCTCGACCTCTCCACCGAAATCGGCGTGACCCGGCGTGTCAACGATGTTGATGCGGGTGTCGTTGTAGTCAACCGCCGTGTTCTTGGACAGGATCGTGATCCCCCGCTCACGCTCCAGGTCGTTGGAGTCCATGACGCAGGTGGGGACTGCCTCGTTGTCGCGAAAGATCCCCGACTGGGCCAGCAACGCATCGACCAGAGTGGTTTTTCCGTGGTCGACGTGGGCGATGATCGCAATGTTGCGAATCGCCTTGTTGGTGGCGGTCATGGGCTCCGTGACGTTCTGTGAATGAAGGTTGAACGCCCGCGGGCGTAGCTGCCAAGGCTATCTCAACGTGAGATAGCTCAGGAATCGATGCGGCTTGTGCGCTCAGGTCCGTCCGCGCGCAGGCTCCCCCTTGTCACGCCGAGGCGGTGATCGATCCTCTCCCGTCTCCAGACATCAGACGACGCGATGGTGCCGTCCAGAGCCTGGGCATACAACGCAACACGGCGCTGCGTCGCCTCGGGATCCTCATCGAGAAGTTCAAGCCGGAAGCGGCGCAGGCCGGCATCCAGCAGATCCGGAAGGGCTTCCACACCGCTTTGCGCCCTGCCGTTGAACAGGGTGTTTCGGCAGCCGAGATCAGCGATCAAGGGATGCTCGACACCGCTTCGGTCCCTGAGACGCACCTCATGGCTCTCGCAGGGACGGCCGCAGTCGGTGTGGTCATGGCCATCGGACAAGAACGCACAGAACAGACAGTGCTCCATGTGAAACAGGGGCATGTGCTGGTGAAGCGTCACCTCCAGCCAATCGGGGTTGGTGGCATTCGCCAGATCCAGCAGCTGCTGGAGATTCAGGTCGTAACTGGCGGTGAGCCGGTCAAGGCCCCAGCGCTGGCGGTACCAGTGAAGGGTGAGGGGATTGGCCGTATTGAGGGAGAAGTCGCCGCTGCAGGGAGCCAAAGGCGTCAGACGCTCGAGTTGGTCAGCGTTGCGAACCAGGTAGCCATCCGGTTCAGCCCTCACGAGGGGCTCCAGTGTCCAGGCCTCATCCGGCCGGGTGATGCGGGGACCGGCGAGACGAATCCCCTCCGACCAGCGATCACGACCGATGGCAACGGCCTGCTTGAGCTCGCTTGGCTGCTCGAGATCAGCGACCACACCGGAAATCAGGTCGGGACGCTCCAGCGCCACCAGGGACTCGAGCTGCTCCAGACTGCGGACGAGCACCTGCAGGCTCGGGGCTGAGGTCGGGGTCACCGGATCGGGTCGTTCGGCAGGAGACGCCAACGCCAGACAGTGATCCAACGCCGCATCGATCCGTTTGCTCCGATCCCTGGGTGCGTCGTGAGGTGGTGGTGTCGCCTGAGGTGTCAGACCACACAGCTGCATCTGATCGAGCAACTCCCGGCGCAGTCGATTGAGCTCAGCCACCGGCAGAAACAGGCCTTCCTCAAGCTCCAGCACCAGCGACGCCAACTGCCAGCCGGTTCCACCCAGCCGCCCGAGCTGTGCCACCAGCCTGCTGCGATCGAGCCCGGATCCCGTTGCCGGCGCAAGCGGGATCGCACTCTCGGCCCTGGGCGCCATTCCGTCCGCTGTCGGTGCGATCAGCTCCAGCACCAGTGGGCGTTCTCTGCGACCGGTGACGCGAAGATGAAGAGGCTGGGAGAGCGGATCAACCTTCCGTTTCGCCTGACGCGTCCAGCGGCTCTGCCACTGGGGATCACCCGTGAGCCAGACGGAACCACCGGATTGGAGACCACGACAATTGATCCGTCCGGGTCCCAGCCGCACGGCCCATCGGTCGGGCCCGATGGAGTCGATCTGCATGACCCTGCCACCGATTTCCCTGGGTGGAACGAGGGGATCCCGTCGTTGGTCTCCCGTTGCCTCAAGCACAATGCCCTGACCACTCGCGAGCGGCTCAGACAGGCGCAGGATCAGGCGACCCTGGTCGTCGACACGCTCGAAAAACCCGACGACAGGGCCCCGCTTCTTGCTCCATCGCCCATGCACAAGGCGGCGATGGTTGACACCTTCCAGCCAGCCACTGGAGAGACCACGGGAGAAACCGAGCTCGAGCTGCCTGCGCACGTCGTCAGGATCAGCGGCGAGACCATCAAGTTGCTGGCGATAGGCCTGGGTCACAGCAGCCACGTAGGTGGCGTCCTTGAGACGACCCTCGATTTTGAAACTGGCGATCCCGAGATCGATCAGTTCCGGAATCTGCAGCCAGGCGGAGAGATCCTGGGGAGACAGGAGATACCGCTGATCTCCGAGGTCAAGGGGGACACCATCGACCACCATCTGATAAGGAAGCCTGCAGGCCTGGGCACACTCCCCCCGGTTGGCACTGCGCTGACCCAGCGCTTCGCTGGTCAGGCACTGACCGGAAAAGGCAACACAAAGGGCGCCGTGGACAAACACCTCAAGGGGCATCGCCAGCTCGCGCTCCTGGAGATGGCGCTGCAGACGCTTCAGGTCTTTCAAGGCCAGCTCACGGGCCAGAACCACACGTTCACAGCCTGCGTCGGCAGCCTGCGCCACACCGGCTGCACTGGTGATGGACATCTGGGTGGAGGCATGCAGGCTCAGCTGGGGAACCAGCTGACGGGCCAGGAGACAGAGGCCGAGATCCTGAACGATGAGAGCATCGACGCCCGCCTGTTCAGCCGCAACAAGCAGACGGGCCGCCTTCACCAGCTCGTCTGTGAAGACAAGCACGTTGAACGTGAGAAACCCCTTGACTCCACGGGCATGGAGCCAGGCCATGATGTCCGGAAGCTCATCGACCTGGAAGTTCTCCGCACGAAGGCGGGCATTGAACGCCTCCACACCGAAATACACAGCGTCAGCGCCCTGGGCGACAGCTGCCTTCAGGGCGTCCCAGTCACCGGCTGGGGCGAGAAGTTCGGGGTCGGCGGGCGAACTCAACGGGTCCTGGCAAGTCGGCGGGCAGGCTCAAACTCTCGCAGGGAGTCGGCCGTCCCCTCGAAACGCCAGTGCCACGGCTCGTAACTCACACCCTGCGGATTATCGGCTGGGAACGACAGCACGAAGTGATAAGCGGCCGCGTAGTTCTGCAGCCAGCGAAATGCGCGGGTGAGCTCGAAGGATTCGGAGAGGTTGGTGGACGGCTCATCACCATCCCCGAGGTCGAGGGCCAGGCCGGTGCTGTGCTCGGAGTAACCGGGAGGAGCACTCACCTTGGCCCGTTCCTCAGCAGTCTGATTGCGCTCCGATTTGACCTCAAAGAAGATTTCTTCCTGGAGCGAGTGCGAGCGATAGCCACTTAATAACCGGAGATCGACACCGTCGTAGGACGCGTCACGCTGCATGGCACGCAGGGCGTCCGCTGCATCGGCATGCAGAAGAAGACCTGGCCCGACGCGCACAAGGGAGTCTTCGGAGGCTTCTGCATAGGGAAAGTGGCCGAGAAGCCTTCCATCGAGGGAGGGACGGGCGGGCAGTCCATCAACCTCCGCCGGGAGCGAGGAAAAACGGGCCAGGAGCGTGGGGCCGAAAACGAGCGCTGAAGCAACCCCTCCCAGGATCAGAAGGGTGGCTTTGAGAAGCCCTGAACCGCGTTTCCTGGGGCGCTGAGGGGATCGTGCACGACGGGCCACGGGGATGTCGTCCCTGCTGGTGCGGCGGGGGGCGACGGCACGAACCAAAGCGTTGTTGCAGTGTTGTGACGATCGTAAGGGGGGGTGCCAGTCCTGCTCCACATCAGGCAGGCCAACGGTGATAGCGTCGCGGAAACGATCCAGCGGAGTAGGGCTGAGATGCTGCGAGTTGCCGTCGTCGGTGGTGGTCCGAGTGGATCCTGTGCTGCCGAAATCCTGGCTAAGGCTGGGATTCAAACCTGGTTGTTCGAACGCAAGCTTGACAACGCCAAACCGTGTGGAGGCGCCATTCCCCTCTGCATGGTCGAGGAATTCGATCTTCCGGACGACATCATCGACCGGAAGGTGCGGAACATGAAGATGATCTCCCCCTCCAACCGGGAGGTGGACATCCGACTTGATCCCCTGGGCTACGACGCCAACGCCTACATCGGAATGTGTCGTCGCGAAGTGTTCGACGCCTTTTTGCGCAATCGGGCGGCTGATCTCGGTACCACCCTTGTGAACGGCCTTGTTCAGAAAATTGATACAGGCAGCAA
>JBGKDM010000144.1:0-17769 GCA_042954165.1 Synechococcus sp. | reverse complement strand
CTCCTCGCCTGCAGTCCGCGTCGCCCTCTGGCAGCCAGCAATCCCGACGCGAGAGAAGTTCAACCGTTCGCAACAGATCCGCTTGCGTCAGCAGCTGGAGACCGTTCTTCGCGATGCGGACCAGCTTGGGGCGGCGATTGTCGTGGCTCCGGAGGGGACGTTTCCTCTCCGGCATGCGTTGGAAGCCCCCGCTCCCGTGTCGCTTCTCACCGGCGGTTTCCGCTGGCAGAGGGGTGAGCAGCGCAGCTCTCTGCTCCTGGTTGAGCAGGGTTCGCAGCGTCCTTCAGCCGCTGTTGACAAGCACAGGTTGGTGCCGCTTGGTGAATGGATCCCCCCATGGCTTGCAGGGGCAGGTGGACTGTCGGCTGTCGGAGGGGTGATGCCAGGCGAACCGAGCCGTTTCTGGCCTGGGCCGATCGCTCCTGCCGGCGTCGCCATCTGCTACGAGCTCAGTGACGGCTCTGCCCTGGCCCATGCGGTTGGCGATGGTGCCGAATGGTTGCTCACCATTGCCAACCTTGATCCCTACCCCCTGCTCCTGCAGCAGCAGTTCCTTGCCCTTGCCCAGCTGCGAAGTATCGAAACATCACGGCCGCTGCTCAGTGCCGCCAATACAGGCCCCACGTTGGCCCTGTCATCGGATGGCAAGGTGTTGGATCGGCTGCCTTCCGGATCGTCAGGTGTTTTGCTGACGGACCTCAGTCCTCGCCAGACCCTGACCCCCTACGTGCGGTGGGGCGAGAGACCCCTGTGGCTGCTGCTGTTGCTGTCGTCACTGTGGTGGTTCAGGTCTCAGGTGCCTGGATCAGGCCGCCGCCCAGGACCTGATCTCCGTCGTAGAACACCGCCCCCTGACCGGGGGTGATTGAGAACTGCGCCTCGTCAAAGACAAGTCGGCAGCGATGGGGACGGTCGTCCGCGGTATCGGCGGCTGTTGCCTCAATCGCTTCCAGCCACGCCGGTACGGGCTGACTGCGATAACGAACCTGCACCTCAACGCGCATGCGTTCGGTGGGTTGAAGCGGAGCGATCGAGACCCAGTTCACCCGACCGACAACACAACTCTCGGTGCCCGCTTCAGCACGCGTGGCCACCACCACCCTGTTCATGGCTGCATCCAGTCGCACAACATGCAGCGGTTCGCGCCAGGCGATGCCAAGTCCTTTTCGCTGACCGATCGTGAAGTGTTCGATGCCGTCGTGGGTGCCCACCACGGTGCCGTCGACGAGCACAATCTGTCCTTCCCGCGGTGCCAGGTAGGTGTCGAGGAAGGCCCTCATCGAGCCGTGATGATCGGCCAGGCAGAGATCCTGGCTCTCCGGCTTCTGCGCGGTGCGAAGGCCGAAGCGCTCTGCCTCCAGCCTGGTGTCCGGTTTGGTCAGTTCGCCAAGGGGGAACACCAGCCGTCCCAGCACGTCCTGAGGAAGGTCATACAGGAAGTAGCTCTGATCCTTGCGTGTATCTAGTCCTCGAAGCAGCTGATGGCGACCGTTGTCGCTCTGGTCTCCGTGGCGCACTCGGGCGTAATGGCCAGTCGCGATGCGGTGGATCGAACGTTCGTTCTCAGCCCAGTTGAGCATTGGCCCGAACTTCACCTCACGGTTGCATCGGGAGCAGGGCAGTGGTGTGACTCCGGCCGCGTATCCCTCCACCAGGAAGTCAACGATCTGATGTTTGAAGTGGTCGCGAAAGTCAACGACGTGATGGGGCACCTCCAACTGGTCGCAGATGCCGGCAGCATCCACCAGACCTTCGGCACAACAGGCACCTTTGCCGCTCATCAGCCAGAGGGTGAGACCTTCCACCTCCCATCCAGCCTCCACAAGAAGGGCTGCGGTGAGCGAACTGTCGACGCCTCCTGACAACCCAACGGCAACCCGATGCTCACCGGGCCAGAGGCGCAGCTGTTCCAGGGCCTGTGCACCTGCGGTTGTTGCCGGGGCATCGGGTTGCGAAGGGGCTGTCATGGCGGAATCTGGCGGCATGGGCATCGCCGCGGGTTCTCTCCATAGTGAGGTTCCGGCTGACTCTCCGTGTCCTGGCCTCCGTTTGATCCCGATCACTGCCTTGTGAGTACGGCCGAGATGGTGGCGCTGGAAGAGACGTGGCTTGCCAGCGGCCTGCCTGTGGCCGCCCTGATGGACAAGGTGGGAGTGGCCATGGCGAGCTGGTTGCTTGACCGACCTGACTTGCTGGCCGACGGCGTCCTCGTGCTTGTCGGACCAGGTCACAACGGTGGTGACGGGCTCGTGGTGGCCCGTGAATTGATGCAGGCTGGGATCCCGGTGCAGATCTGGTGCCCTCTGCCCTTGCGGCAACCTCTCACCAGGGATCACCATCGACACATTCGCTGGCTTGGTGTTCCTGAGCGTCTGGAATCGCCGGATCCGTCATCGCCAGCACTGTGGGTTGAGGCCCTGTTCGGACTGGGACAGTCACGACCGCTGCCACCTGCTCTGGCCGATCTGCTGCAGGCCCGTCAGCGAGATCAGCCAGGACGTCTGGTCAGCCTGGATCTACCGGCGGGGCTCGACGGTGACAGCGGCAAGCCGCTCGCCGGTGGTGCTGCAGTCGCCGTCGCCACCTTGACGGTTGGCCTGATCAAACAGGGTCTGGTGCAGGATCAGGCTCTGGATCATGTCGGGGCGCTGCAGCGCATCGACCCTGGCATTCCGAAACAACTGCTTCAGGCGTTGGGCGACCGCCCAACGCTTCGCGTGCTGGGCTCCGACCTCCAGACCCTTCCCCGACCGACTTTCCCTCGGGCAGCGACGAAATATCAGCGCGGACGACTTCTGGTGCTGGCCGGGAGTGCGCGCTATCCCGGTGCAGGCCTGCTGGCTTTGCTGGGCGCACAGGCCAGTGGCGCCGGCAGTGTGAAAGCCGCTGTACCGGCTGTTGTCGCCGACGATCTCTGGTCCATCCTTCCGGAACTCGTTCTGGCTGGATCCCTGCCCAGCAATGTGCGGGGAGGTCTTGATTGGAATGACTGGCTCAGGGGGCAGGATCTGCAGCGCCTTGATGCACTGCTCGTGGGTCCGGGTCTCGGAACGTGCGAGCGCCGCTGGGATGCGAACGCCGCCCCTTTGCAGCACTTTGACGGTCTGCTGGTTCTGGACGCCGATGCGATCAACCAGCTGGCGGCCTCGCAGACCGGCACTGCATGGCTTCGGAACCGGTCAGGACCGACCTGGCTCACCCCCCATGCCGGCGAGTTTCAACGCCTGTTCCCGGAGTTCGGACTGGATCAGCCGATCGAAGCAGCCCGGCGGGCTGCAGCGTCATGCGGTGTGTCCGTTCTCCTCAAGGGCGCCCACTCCCTGGTTGCCACGCCAGAGGGTGATGTTCATCAATTGATCAGCGGGGATGCCAGGGCTGCCCGAACCGGTCTTGGAGATGTCCTGGCCGGATTTGCTGCTGGCTGGGGGGCCAGAGCTGTCGCTGCCCAGGACCGGTCAGCCTTTGCGTCGACGCTCACTGCTGCAGCGCTCCTGCACGCTGAGGCAGCGCGCTGTTGTGAGGGTGGTTCGACGGCGCGGCAGGTGGCCAGGCGATTGGCGTCCCTTGTCCACGACGACGACCACGACATCGCTCCAGCCCATGTCTGAAAGCCCTTACAGGGGTTAAGAAGTTTTTTATTTGCAACAGCAATGTTGCGGGCTTTGTGTCGTTTTGAACGCATGAATCTGAAGGGTTGCTGAAAACACATCCCCGATGTCGAAATTCATAGGACAGTTCTCCCAACCTTTATCCGCCCGGAGTGCACCATGGCTTCTCTGGCATCCGGTGTCGCTGAATCACAGCGACGTCGAAGTAGCGATCCGATCAGTTGGTACCTTGCCACGATCGGACGTATTCCCCTTCTCACTCCTGCTGAAGAGATTGAACTTGGCAATCAAGTTCAACAGATGATGTCGCTCACTGAAGATGGTTCGATTCCTTCTGACAGTGACCAGTTCACATCCAAAGACCGTCGTTTGATTCGGGTCGGTCATCGTGCCAAGCAGCGCATGATGAAAGCGAATCTCCGCCTGGTTGTGAGCGTGGCGAAGAAATATCAAGGAAAGGGCCTGGAGCTTCTTGATCTCATTCAGGAAGGTTCACTGGGCCTGGAACGTGCTGTAGAGAAATTCGACCCAACCCGGGGATACAAGTTCTCCACCTACGCCTTCTGGTGGATCCGGCAGAGCATGACTCGGGCCATCGCCTGTCAGTCGCGCACGATTCGTCTGCCTGTTCACCTCAGCGAACGTCTGACGACAATCCGCAAGGTCAGCCTTGATCTCGCCCACAAGCTCGGAGCGATGCCCTCCCGTCTGGAGATCGCCGAAGCAATGGAGATCCCGCTTGATGAGCTTGATTCCTTGCTGCGGCAGGCCCTCACGACCAGCAGCCTCGATGCTCCTGTGAATGGTGAAGAAGGGCGCAGCTTTCTCGGCGATCTGATTGCTGACAGTTCCAGTGACGAGCCTCTGGCCAAGGTGGAACAAAGCATTCACCACGAACAGCTCGGCCGTTGGCTCAGCCATCTCAGTGATCAGGAGCAGCACGTTCTCAGCCTTCGCTTTGGTTTGAATGGCAATGAGCGGCACACGCTGGCTGAAATCGGTCGCATGCTTGAGGTGTCGCGTGAACGGGTTCGTCAGGTGGAACTGAAGGCCCTACGCAAACTCCGCAATCTCACACGCAGGGTTCCACCCCAGTTCTGACCTCGTTGGCTCTGGCCTGGCACCGAGTCCTTAACCTCCCGCCACACCAAAGCCCCTGTCCAGAGATGGCCAGGGGCTTTGGTTTCGAATGCCACGTGATGATGACGCGATCAGTCTTCCGCCCAGATGTAGCGGGTGAGCTCGGACCCATCCGGTTCGGGAGCATTCAGTGCGAAGTCGACGCAATCCTGAACCTCTGCATCGATCTCTTTTTCAATGGCGCGCAGCTCGTCTCCGGTGGCGAGCCCCGCTGAGATGAGATCCCGTTCCAGAGCCTTGATCGGATCCCGCTGGGCCCAGAACTGTTTTTCTTCCTCGGCACGAAGTTCATCAGGGTCAGCCAGAGAGTGGCCGCGGAACCGATAGGTCAGACATTCCAGAAGGGTGGGTCCTTCCCCGGCTCGGGCGCGGGCGACGGCTCGCTCTGTGGCGGCGCGCACAGCGAGGACGTCCATTCCGTCAACTTCTTCGCCAGCCATGCCGAAGGCGGAGGCCTTGCGCCAGATCTCCGGATCGCTGGTCGCGCGGTTGTGGTCCATGCCAATGGCCCACTTGTTGTTTTCCACAACGAAGATGATGGGCAGCTTCCACAGCTGCGCCATGTTCAGGCATTCGTAGAACTGACCGATATTGCAGGTGCCATCTCCGAAGAAGGCAGCAGTGACCGCGTCGCTTCCGGCTTCACCGAGCGCGTCTCGCTTGTAGCGGCTCGTGAAGGCGGCACCCAGAGCGACCGGAATCCCTTCGCCGATGAAGGCATAGCCACCCAACAGGTGATGTTCCTTAGAGAACAGGTGCATCGAACCGCCCCGCCCTTTGCTGCAACCGGTTTCCTTGCCGAAGAGCTCACTCATCACCTCACGGGCGGGCACTCCCGCGCTGAGGGCGTGGACGTGATCTCTGTAGGTGCTGCAGAACCAGTCGTGCTGCTTCTTCATGGCACCGATCACGCCGGTGCTGACGGCTTCCTGACCGTTGTACAGATGCACGAAACCGAACATCTTGCCGCGGTAATACATCTCGGCGCACTTGTCCTCGAAGCGCCGTCCGAGGGTCATGTCCCGGTACAGCGCGAGGCCAGTCGACCGGTCAACGCTGGCGCGGCTGGCTGTCACCAGGCTGGAGAGACGTTCGGCGTGGGCTCCGGTCAGGCCTGTCCCCGACGCCATCCGATCCGTTTCCATTGCGATGTCCTGACCCATGACTCGCCGCGCGCATGACGACTGACTGTAAGGGGCAGCCCTTGATCAATGGGCAAAAACCCTTGTTCTGCCTACAGTCTGCTGCCAAAGGACCGACTTCTTCATTCAGGTGGAATTGCCGATCGATCATTTCCGCCTCCTTGGCGTCAGCCCGTCCGCGGAAGCGGAAACCATGTTGCGGACACTGCAACTGCGCATTGATCGCCCTCCTTCACAGGGGTTCACCTTCGAGGCGCTGCAGCAGAGAGCAGAACTGCTGCGCCTTTCCGCCGACCTCCTGACCGATGCAGCACGCCGTCAGGACTATGAAGCGGCACTTCTCTCCCTCAGTCGTGACCATCCCGGAGAGACGGCAGGTCTGGAGCTGTCCTTCACCCGTGAAGTCGCTGGTGTGATGCTGCTTTGGGAGGCGAGCGCCCCCCATGAGGCTTATCAGCTCGCTCGCCAGGCGTTGCAGCCGCCCCAGGCACCTGCACTTGGGAGCAACCGTGAGGCCGATCTGGCTTTGCTTGCTGCTCTCGCTTGCAGGGATGCTGCCCGCCAGGACCAGGAAAGTCGTCGATATGAATCCGCTGCCCAGTTGCTGACGGATGGCATCCAGCTGTTGCAGCGCATCGGAAAACTCACCGACCAGCAGGAGGAGATGGCCCAGGAGCTGGAGCAGCTTGCGCCTTACCGGGTGCTGGATCTCCTCAGCAGGGATCTTGCTGAGGAGGTGGCACGCCAGCAGGGTCTGCAGATGCTGGACCAGCTGGTGACGGATCGAGGCGGTCTTGAGGGAGCTGCTTTCGCCGAAGACAGCAACGGCCTGAGTCAAGGTGAGTTCGAACTCTTTTTCCAGCAGATTCGCCGCTTCCTCACCGCCCAGGAACAGCTGGATCTCTATCAGCGTTGGCAGCGCAAGGGGTCGATGGATGCTGCATTCCTCCAGGTGATGGCTCTCACCGCTGCGGGGTTTTCACGCAGGAAGCCAGAACGTCTCGACGACGCTCGCCGACAACTCAACACCCTGAATGTTGACGGTCTCGATTTGCGCCCCCTGCAGGGATGCCTCGATTTGCTGCTGGGGGATGTGGAGCGGGCCCAGACCAGGGTTCTTGCATCGGCGGATGCGGAGTTGAAGCAATGGCTTCTGAAGCATCCGGGTGACGATCTGGCTGCGCTTTGTGATTACTGCCGCGCCTGGCTGCGACGCGATGTTCTTCCTGGTTTCCGCGATGTCGATGCGGAGGCCGTTGATCTTGAGGCCTGGTTTGCTGATCGTGATGTGCAGGCCTTTGTTGAGCGGCTTGAACGTCTGGAAGGCCGACAACTGAATTCCTCACCGTTGGAGGACGACCTGCCTGAGCCTTCGGACCCCTCCCCGTTCCCTGGATTCAACCTTGATGCTGGTAGCGCCGTCTCCTTCCTGGGTGACTCCTCGATCGACAGCGATGTCGTTGCGAGCCAGTCGGGAGGCGATCTGATTCCGCCTGCATGGCGTGAGCGCCTGAGCGCGTTGCGTGGATGGTCTCTGCCTCGGGTTGCTGTCGCCATTCCATCCCTGCCCCTGGATGGATCCCATTGGCGCGTGTCCAGGCGTCCCCTGCTCATCGGCGGCACTGTGGTTGCCACCTTGGTTGCTGCTGGGGCCTTGGTGGCGCTCCGTGGTGTGAAAACCACCCAATCGCCCACGCTGGCAACTGAGCCAACGCCATCCATCCCTTTGATCGAGAAGGGTTCTCCGTCTGCTGGTCCGGTTCAGCCCCCTGTTCAGCAGCAGCCTGCGGCGCTGATGCTGAATGCCGATCAGCCCAGTAACGAGCAGCTTTCGGAGTTCCTGCAGGCCTGGCTCGATCGCAAGGCCGCTGTTCTCGCCGGTGGGTCTGTTGCTGATTCCCGTTTGTCTGATGTGGCGCGTCCTGGTCTGTTGGATCGCGTTCAGTCAGAACGGCGGCGTGACCAGGCCTCAGGGTCGAGCCAGGCCATCACGGCGTCGATCGGGTCCCTTCGTGTTGTGAGCGTCACGCCTAATCGGTTGGAGGTCCGTGCCGAGGTCAACTACGCCGACCAGCGATTGGACGCTGCGGGCACTGTTGTCGACACCACGTCAGCCACCACGTTCCCAGTGACCTATGTGCTGGGCCGCGACGGGACGCAGTGGCGTCTGGAGGCCTACTGGCAGATCCAGTCTCCTCGGGTCTAGGAGTGGGGGCTTTTACGATCATCCGGAATGTGATCGCGGAACCTTTCCATGTTCGATGAGCTTTCAGCCCGCTTTGAAGATGCGGTCAAAGGGCTGAGGGGTCAGGACACGATCTCTGAAACCAATGTGGAGGGCGCTCTCAAGGACGTGCGCCGCGCCTTGCTCGAGGCGGATGTGAGCCTTCCTGTGGTCAAGGATTTCGTGGCTGAGGTTCGCGACAAGGCCGTTGGAGCCGAGGTGGTTCGCGGTGTCAGTCCCGATCAGAAATTCATCCAGGTTGTGCACGAGCAGCTGGTTGAAGTGATGGGTGGTGGCAATGCACCTCTCGCCAAGGCCGATCAGGCGCCCACGGTTGTTCTGATGGCCGGTCTGCAGGGGGCCGGTAAGACAACCGCAACCGCCAAGCTCGGCCTTCATCTCAAGGATCAGGGTCGACGTGCCCTGATGGTCGGCGCCGATGTCTACCGCCCTGCAGCGATCGAGCAACTGAAAACGCTCGGTGAACAAATTGATGTCGAGGTGTTCAGCCTCGGTGCCGAGGCCAAGCCGGAGGACATTGCAGCTGCAGGCCTGGCGAAGGCGAAAGAGGAAGGATTCGACACCCTGCTGGTTGACACCGCCGGGCGTCTCCAGATCGACACCTCGATGATGGAGGAGATGGTGCGAATCCGCAGCGCCGTTCAGCCCGATGAGGTGCTGCTGGTGGTGGATTCCATGATTGGTCAGGAAGCGGCTGAGCTGACCCGGGCCTTCCATGAACAGGTCGGGATCACCGGTGCGGTGCTCACCAAGCTCGACGGTGATTCCCGAGGTGGCGCTGCTCTTTCAATCCGCAAGGTGAGCGGTCAGCCCATCAAGTTCATCGGCACCGGCGAGAAGGTGGAGGCGCTGCAGCCCTTCCATCCCGAGCGGATGGCCAGCCGCATTCTGGGGATGGGCGATGTGCTCACCCTCGTGGAAAAAGCGCAGAAGGAGGTGGAGCTTGCCGATGTCGAAAAGATGCAGAAAAAACTGCAGGAGGCGTCGTTTGACTTTTCCGATTTTCTGCAGCAGATGCGTCTGATCAAGCGCATGGGCTCACTCGGTGGCCTGATGAAAATGATTCCGGGCATGAACAAGCTGGATGACGGCATGCTCAAGCAGGGTGAGCAACAGCTCAAGAAGATCGAAGCGATGATCGGTTCGATGACGGCCGCGGAGCGCACCAAGCCCGAATTGCTGGCTGCAGAGCCTTCCCGTCGTCGTCGGATTGCTTCGGGTTGCGGCTACAAGCCTGCCGATGTTGACAAGGTGCTGGCCGACTTCCAGAAGATGCGTGGTTTCATGCAGCAGATGACCCAGGGCGGCGGCATGCCAGGCATGGGTGGTTTCCCCGGAATGGGTGGCGGCATGCCCGGCATGGGGGGCTTCCCAGGGATGGGTGGTGGAATGCCTGGAATGGGCATGCCCGGCATGGGTGGTGGGCGTCCCGGTCGTGGAGGTGGTGCCCCTCGGCGTCAGCGACCGGTCAAGAAGAGGAAGGGCTTCGGGGAGCTTTGAACCCCCTGCAGAGTATGGTGGTTGTTTGGCGCGGGTATCTGATCCGAGCCATGTTCCATCAACAAACGGCGCCACGATGATCAAGCTCCGCCTGAAGCGGTTCGGTAAGAAGCGGGAAGCGAGCTTCCGCCTCGTGGCCTGCAACAGCACGTCCCGTCGCGACGGTCGTCCTCTCCAGGAGCTGGGCTTCTATAACCCCCGCACCAAGGAGACCCGTCTCGATGCAGAAGGTCTGCGTGAGCGCCTGAGCCAGGGTGCTCAGCCCACTGATGCTGTTCGGTCGCTGCTTGAAAAGGGCGGTCTGCTCGAAAAGACTGTCCGTCCTGCTGAAATTGTCGGCAAGGCCAAGCAGGCTGCTGCCCGTGAAGCTGCAGCAAAACAGGCCGCCAAGGAAGCTGCTGAAGCCAAGGCCGCTGCTGAAGCGGAAGCTTCGTCGGAGGCCACTGACGACGCTTCCGAAGGCTGAACTACGTGATGACCGAGGCTCCCGAAGCCGGTCGTTTCGTTGTTGATCTCCCGACTCCTGAGGCGGCTCTCGCCTTAGCTGGCTCTTCAGAACAGACCCTGCGTCAGATTGAAGCCCTCACCGGGGTTTCTCTCGTGATGCGGGGTCTTCAGCTTGAGATCCGCGGTCGGCCATCCCAGCTCGAACGCACGGCTGCTGTGGTCGAGTTGCTTCGATCGCTCTGGCAGGAAGGCGAAACCGTCTCCCCTGTGGATCTGCAGGCTGCCTTCCAGGCCCTGGATACCGGGCGTAACCATGACCACGCAGCGATGGGCCAGCAAGTGCTGGCGCGCAGTCAGAAGGGCAATCTGCTGCGGCCCCGCACCCTGCGTCAGAAGGCCTATGTGGAAGCGATGGAACGCCATGACCTCACCTTCGCTCTGGGGCCTGCCGGTACGGGGAAAACATTCCTCGCCACCGTGCTCGCTGTCCGCATGCTCACGGAGCGCAAGGTCGAGCGCCTGATCCTCACCCGGCCGGCCGTGGAGGCAGGGGAACGTCTCGGGTTTTTGCCCGGGGATCTCCAGCAGAAAGTGGATCCCTACCTTCGCCCCCTCTACGACGCACTGCACTCCCTGCTCGGACCGGAAAAAACAACGGCTCTGCTCGAAAAGGGTGTGATCGAGGTGGCGCCTCTCGCTTACATGCGCGGCCGCACCCTTGCTGAAGCCTTTGTGATTCTCGACGAGGCGCAGAACACCACGCCTGCCCAGATGCGCATGGTGCTGACCCGTCTCGGAGAGCGGTCGCGGATGGTTGTGACAGGTGACACGACCCAGGTTGATCTTCCCCAGGGTCAACTCAGTGGTCTGGTCGAAGCTTCGCAGGTGCTCGATGGCGTTGAAGGAGTGGCAGTCTGCAAACTCACCTCCGCCGATGTGGTCCGTCATCCCCTCGTGCAACGGGTGGTTGAGGCCTATGCGAAACGAGACAAGGCCACCGGTGGCTCAGCGTCGTCGATGTCCAGGCCGCGAAGGGTCTCCTGACCCTGGTTGTCCCGATGGTGAGATCCGCACCTCGGATCTGACCAAAACCCTGTCAGGACTGGCAAAGTAGAGCCAGTGATCTGGGGCGTTATGCCAGCCAGCAGCAATTTCCAGGAGGCCATCCGCGAGGCACAGTCCAGTGCTCTCGTCGGCCCCAACGTTGTCAACAAAGCCCTCCCCTACGTGGGCGGCGGCATGGTGCTCACCGCCGGCGGCGTGCTCGGCGGCATGGCCACCATGGCTTCGATCGGCTATTCGGCTTTCCAGGGCCTCTCGCTGGTCGCGATCATCCCCTGGTTCATCCTTTTCTTCGTTGCGCAGAACGCAGCGAACAAAGCCAACAACGGCACGGCATTGCCGCTGATGGCCACCTTCAGTCTGCTGACCGGTTTCACCCTGACCGGACTGGTGGTTCAGGCCATCGCGGTGGCTGGTGCCGCTTCGATCGGCATTGCGGCGCTGGCCACCGGCCTCACGTTTGCAATGGCCTCGATCTTTGGGCGTCGCATGAGCGACAGCGTCGGCCAGGCGCTGACCTCGGTGGTGAGCCTGGGCTTGATCGGCCTGGTGATCGCCATGGTTGGGATCATGATCGCCGGCTTCTTCATCCCCGGCCTGTATGCCGCCACCAATCTGGCGATTGCCGGCTTCGGCACGGTGCTCTTCGTCGGGATGGCATTTGTTGACTTCTACACAATGCCCCGGATGTATCGGGACGATCAGTACCTCTCAGGGGCACTGGGGATGTATCTGACCTACATCAATCTGTTCATCTTCGTGCTGCGTCTCATCATTGCCCTGCAGGGCGGTGGTCGTCGCGATTGATCCGGTCGCATCAACCCCAACGCCTGATGCGTCAGTTCCACCCTGGCTTCGGCCGGGGTTTTTTGTTGGGCTGATGGTCTCAGTCGGCCACAGCCTCGACGGCGGCATGGATCGCAGCTTTCTGCTCAGCGTTGTAGCCCCAGCGTTCCAGAAAGCCCACGTCATCACCACGGTTGTGTGCCACTGCGTCCAGCAGAATTTCGAGGCGGTCTTTGACGCGCTGCGATTCGAGTTGTCGCAGCAGTTCCGTGCAGCGTGTGTTGACCCGTTCGGAACCAGAGGCCTGGTCTTCATCACCATTGGCGCGGTGATGCACGGTCATGGCGGCGCTCATGGCCAGATTGCGTGCAGTGAGGTCGACCACGCCCTCACCGGCTTCCTGCAGTTTGTGGATCAAGGCCTCTGGAAGTCTGTCCATCAGGGCGCTGTCGCCGGCCAGACTCGCCACAAAGAAGCCCCTGGCACCGTCGCGGCTCGCCACCAATTCGCCCACGCGGTCGGCCATCACTTCATCGCTGATTTCTTCGTCATCCCATTGCTTCAGCCACCCGGCCGCGATCTCCATCGCTTGCTGGAAACTCGGCTCAAGCGTGCTCATGCGCTTTGGTGCTGGTGCTGACTTCAGCCTATGGGCTGATGAGCTGCAAGGCTGGAGCAACGGTGTGCTGACCCTGGGCATGGATCGAACGACAGCCGATCAATCGGAGGGGTTCCGTTCAGGTTTCGTGGCTTTGATCGGACGGCCGAATGTGGGCAAATCGACCCTGGTCAATCAGCTTGTGGGCGACAAAGTCGCCATCACCTCGCCGGTGGCTCAAACCACCCGGAATCGTCTGAGGGCGATTCTCACCACGACGACAGCTCAGCTGATCCTGGTGGATACCCCTGGAATCCATAAACCTCATCATCTGCTCGGTGAGCGCCTCGTGCAGAGCGCCCGTGCGGCGATCGGTGAAGTCGATCAGATTCTGTTGTTGCTGGAGGGGTGCGAAGAACCCGGCCGAGGCGATGCCTTCATCGTCAACCTGCTTCAGCAGCAGCGCCATCCAGTTCAGGTGGTCCTGAACAAGTGGGATCGGGTGCCGGTGGAGAAACGGCCGGAAGCTGATGCGGCGTACCGGCAGCTGTTGGCAGAGACCAACTGGCCCTTGCACCACTGCAGTGCACTGAGCGGGGAAGGGTGTCCGGATCTCGTTGCAGCGATCAGCGCCCAGATGCCGGTGGGCCCTCAGCTGTACCCGCCCGACATGGTCAGCGATCAGCCGGAGCGGTTGCTGATGGCCGAGCTCATTCGTGAGCAGGTGTTGACCCATACCCGTGAAGAGGTTCCCCACAGCGTGGCGGTTCAGATTGATCGGGTGGAAGAGATGCCCACCAAGGGGAAGGGCAACAGCCGCACGGCCGTTCTGGCCACGGTGCTGGTGGAACGGAAGAGCCAGAAGGGCATCCTGATCGGGAAAGGCGGCACCATGCTCAAGACGATTGGACAGGGAGCACGCCTGCAGATGCAGACCTTGATCGATGGGCCCGTGTATCTGGAGCTCTTCGTGAAGGTGGTGCCCAACTGGCGTACCAGTGCAGCCAAATTGAATGAGCTCGGATACAGCGACGATCGGATGTGAGCTCCATGGCCGAGGTGTCACCCTCCATCGGTCTGTGATCCAGCCCCCTGCGAACTGGCCAGTCCGCATGACGCATCTGGCATTACGTTGATCAAAGAGATGGAGAGGCGATGCCACGCTCACAGCTTCGCCAGCGCCTGAGTCGAGCCGCGGCTGGAATCGAACGCTCCCTGCCAGTCGATCGGCGCTTTTATCTCCTCGTGGCCTTTGGTTTCGGCTTCGTGGGCTACTTCTCCGGAATGGCCCTTCTCGGCCGCTGGACACAGCAACCGATCAGTCTGGAGGAACCGTCATTGCCGCCTGTGGAAGGCGGTGCGAATCCCGTTCTTCCAGGTGCGCCAATCACCCCTGAAGATTTGCCCGAGTTCGTGGTCAGCGATGTTGATGAGGAGCAAACGTCGGATCTTCCCCCTCCGGAACTCCGTCCTGCACCTGTGATCGATCGCTCTGAGTTCACCGAAGCCGAGAACTGCAGGATCTGGAGACGCACGTTTCCCGAAGCTGCCGCCAAGCTTGAACCGGGTGATGCCTGCTACTGAGACGGTCGTCTCGATTCTTCGCCGGGAGGCTGAGAGAATCTCCTCATGATCGATGCCAGTTCTTCGGCGCCCACCGTTCCCGTGTCTGAGCCTCCCTTTCCCCCCTTGCTCCTGCGTGACTTTCTCCGGCTCTGTGACGGGCGCTGGATGAGTCTGCGCAGCACCTTCGCTCTCGAGAGTGAAGACGATTGGCACCAGAGTGAACGTGGTGAGGTGGAACTCCGTCATCAGCCGGACTCAAATGGAAGCGACCAACTGCTGGTCCGCGACGGCCAGGGAAGTCTGCTCAGTTCTCTCACCTTCAAGGAAGATGGCTCTCTCTCTCGAGGAGGCTCAGCCTCAGGACCAGAGCGTCAGGGCGCATGGACGATGACCGCGGATGGTTGCCTGGAGCTGCGTTTCTCCAACGACGATGGATCTCAGACGATCGATCGCCTTTGGTTTATCAAGCCCAATCTGCGCCTCAGAAGCAACACGCTGGTTGATCCCGATGGAACGCCCCGGCAGGCGGGCTTCTGTTCGGAGATTCGACGCGTGTCCGCCCCGGGACGCTGAACGACCATGGCTCCCTTCCGACTGGATGTCCTGAGCCTTGCGCCTCAAGCGTTCGCGCCACTCCTCGAGTTGGGTGTGATTGGTCGCGCTTTCGCCGCGGGAATCGCCGAACTGCATCTGCACAACCCCCGCGATCACGCCACAGACCGCTATCGCAAGGTGGACGACATTCCCTACGGCGGCGGGGCCGGCATGGTGCTTAAGCCCGAACCTGTCTATGCCGCTTTTGAATCTCTCCCAGTGCTGTCCCGACGGCGGGTGTTGCTGATGAGCCCGCAGGGAAAGCCACTTCAGCAGTGTGATCTGCAGCGATGGGCTGAAACCTGCGATCAGCTCGTCATGCTCTGCGGCCATTACGAAGGGTTTGACGAACGCATCCGTGGTCTTGCCGACGAGGAAGTCTCCATGGGGGACTTCGTGCTCACCGGAGGGGAACTTCCGGCGATGACGATCATCAACGGTGTTGTCCGTCTGCTGCCAGGCACCGTGGGTACTGCTGCCTCACTGGTGGATGAAAGCCACAGTGATGTCCTCCTGGAGCATCCTCACTACACCCGTCCGGCCGACTTCCGTGGCATGGAGGTCCCCCCGGTGCTTCGAAGCGGTGATCATGCGGCCATCGATGCCTGGCGCCAGGCACAGCGCGAGCAACGCACCCGCGAGCGGCGGCCCGATCTCCATCAGCAATGGCTGCAACAGCAACAGCAACAGCAATAACCCCGATCCAATCAGCCTGTCGTTGACAATGAGCTGAATGGCAGGGATGACGTGCAGATCAGGATCGGCAATGGCTATGACATCCACAGGCTTGTTCCGGGTCGCCCCCTGATTCTTGGAGGGCAGCATCTGGACCATCCGGATGGCCTTGGGCTTGATGGGCACAGTGATGCCGATGTGCTCGTCCATGCGGTGATGGATGCTTTGCTCGGAGCGCTTTCCCTGGGCGATATCGGTCGCTATTGCCCCCCTGACGATCCCCGTTGGAAAGGTGCTGACAGTCTGCGTCTGCTTGAGCAGGTGGTTGCTCTTGTTGCTGAACGCGGCTGGAGAGTCGTGAACGTTGATGCGGTGGTGGTGGCTGAACGTCCGAAGTTGAAGCCCCACATTGATGCGATGCGGTCTGCGATCGCGGGTCGCATCGGCCTTGATCCCGCGTGTGTGGGCGTCAAGGCGACCACCAATGAAACCCTCGGACCGGAAGGTCGTGAGGAAGGGATTTCCTGCATGGCCGTGGCGTTGCTTCAGGCGAACTGACCATGGTTCTGCGTATCGTCTGCTGGTTTGCAACAGCACTTCTTGCAGTTGCACCAGCGACCTTTGCCAGCGACCTGATGCCGAAGATCCCGTCATCAGCGCAGGTGGCTCAGGCCTTTCAGACGCCAGTGGTCGAGCATCTGCGGATCAAGGTCCCCTCTGAGGCCCGGCGTGTGTGGAGAGAAGCTGAAGAGAAAAGCTGGGAGCCCTGGCTGGCGCAGCAGGATGGCTTTCTTGGGCGTGATCTTCTCTGGGATCCGGACGCTGAGGAAGCGACGCTTCTGATTCGCTGGGCCACCCGAGAGCAATGGAAAGCGATTCCTGAGGCTGAGGTGAACGACATCCAGGAGCGTTTTGAAACCCTTGCTCGCAAGGGGTTGGAGATGGCCAGCGGTAACCCCTTTCCGCTGGTGTTTGAAGGCGAGCTTTGTCCCCAGTGACCGAGTGCTTTGACGTGCGGTTCGACTGGCAGCGACCAGCCAGGATCGGCCTGAGGGAAGCTGTCTGGGGTGAGCACAAGACGCCTCGACAGATTGCTGCCATTCTTCGCCAGTCGTCACAACATCGAGAACCCTCTCTGGTGACACGGGTTGATGCTCAGAAGGCTTCAGCCGTGGAGTCCTGTTTGCGTGCGCACGGCCTTGCCGAGCTTCTTCACTGGCATGAGGCCTCCCATTGCCTCACCTTTGGAACGTTCCCTGAGCCGAGCCCAGAGGTTGGTTCGGTGATGGTGCTTGGTGGTGGTTCCAGTGATCTCAGGGTTGCCTCGGAAGCGCAGCTGGCCTTGCATTGCCATGGCGCTGCTGCCGAGCTGATGCTTGATGTCGGCGTCGCCGGCCTGCATCGACTGCTCGAACAGTTGCCACGTCTTGAGACGTTTGATGTGCTGATTGCCTGCGCCGGGATGGAGGGGGCTTTGCCGACGGTTCTGGCGGGACTGGTTCCTCAGCCCGTGATCGGCGTCCCGGTGTCGGTTGGGTATGGGGTCAGCGCAGGAGGGCGTGCAGCGCTTGACGGCATGCTTGCTAGCTGTGCTCCCGGTCTTGCTGTGGTGAATATCGACAACGGCTTCGGCGCTGCGATGGCTGCGCTCCGAATCCTCCGCTCTCACTCGGTTCGAGCCAGCTGAACCTCGGGCAGGAGTGGTTCAGATGGGTCTCCATCCAGTTCCAACAACGCTTCGATCCAGAGCCGCATCGATCTCGGCAGGCGTCCCTCCTGATAGCGGACCATGGCTTCAAGCAGAACCGCTGAATTGATCCACTCGGGTGAGCGCCTGGCCATGTCCTTGGGCAGATGGGCGCACGATGGTGGATCTCATGCATGCAGGCAACACTGCCGGTCTTGAAAGATTCAGTGATTCCTGAACCCGGAGACGTCCCTGCCAAGTTGGCGCAACGCTGAGCCGGCGGCGGGCTTGTGGTCGGTCAGAGATGTTGGAGATTCGGATAGGCGGTGACGAGTTCCTCGGCGCTGAGCACATCACCGGCGCCGTCGGGCTGCCAGATCACCTCCAGCGCCATCAGATCGCTGGATGAGGTGGAGCCGAGAATCCGCAGGGATTCCCGCAGGCCTTCGTTGTCGTCAATCGCCCTCAGCTTGATTGCACGGCGGCTGGCAACGAGAACGGTCACTGCGATGAATTCGTTAGTGGCGTCAGCCTCACCGACACTCTTGATCGTGTTGGATCCGGTGCTGCGAGAACCACCGACATTGGTGGTGAGTTCTTCACGCAGCTTGCTGCGTTCCGTCATCGACAGACGGTTGAAGGTGGACTCTGCTGCGTTGAAGGGCACAGAGCCGTTTTCGACATTGGCGTAGACCCACAGGTCGGGTTGTCTAAGAAGC
>JBGKDM010000143.1:0-10104 GCA_042954165.1 Synechococcus sp. | reverse complement strand
CCATTCAGGTCATGCGAAACCCTTGCCTGCATCCTTGGCCACGCAAGCCTGAAGCTGCTTGCGCAGCAGATTGTGATCGAGATCCCGGCCGATGATCACCAGCTGATTCTTACGGGCGCCGACCCAGTCGCTGTCATCGATTGAGAAGCGTTTGCCTGCCAGGTGGAAGACATGGCGCCGCTCACTCTCGTTGAACCAGAGAATGCCCTTGGCGCGGAAGACGGACGCCGGCAGCTGGTTGTCGAGGAAATTTTGGAATTTGCGCAGGGCAAACGGCCCATCACTTCGGAATGAGAGCGATGTATAGCCCTCGATCGCCAGGTGATCGGCGTGGCCGTGATCGTGGCTGTGGCTGTGGCTGTGGCTGTGGCTGTGGTCGTGGTCGTGGCTGTGGTCGTGGTCGTGATCGCAGTGACCGTGGTCGTGATCGCAGTCGCTGTGGTCCAGTGATGGATCGTCGGCGCTGCTCACCACGCGGTCGCTTTCAAACAGCCCCACGCTCAGCAGCAGTGGCAGGGGCACGCCCCCCTTCACCGAGCGGAGGATTCGGGCATCCTTCTTGACCTCGCGGAGTTGCTGTTCGATCGCTTGCAGCCGCGACTCTTCAACAAGATCGGTCTTGTTCAGCAGAAGAATGTCGCCATAGACAACCTGGGAGCGACCGACCTCGCTGTCGAGCAACTCGTGGTTGAAATTTTCGGCGTCCACCAGGGTGATGATCGAGTCCAGCCTGGTCTGATCGCGCAGTTCGCTGCCGAGAAACGTCATGGCCACGGGCAGCGGGTCCGCCAGCCCTGTTGTTTCAACCACCAGGTAATCAACGGGATCGGGGCGTTCCAGGATCCGATCCACCGCCTCGAGAAGCTCCCCGTTGATGGAGCAGCAGATGCATCCGTTGCTGAGCTCCACCATGTCGTCACCGGTGCTCACCACCAGATCGTTGTCGATCCCGATCTCTCCGAACTCGTTGACCAGCACAGCCGTCTTGACGCCGTCCTGATTGCTGAGGATGTGGTTGAGCAGGGTGGTCTTGCCGGCACCAAGGAAGCCCGTGAGGATCGTCACCGGCACACCACTGGTGGAGACAGGCGCGGCGCTGGTGGTCACAGTCATGGGCGTGGCGGCAGGCGGAGGCCGGATCGACCGGCTTATCCACCCATCATGTCGACTGTCTGGGCTCGAGTCGGTCAATCGCTTCCGCCAGGGCGATATCGAGGGTTGACAGTCCGCTGAGGTCGTGGGTGGTCAGGCGGATCGTCACCTGGCCGTAGACGTTGCTCCAGTTGGGATGGTGATTCATCGATTCGGCCAGCAGCGCGACCTGGGTCATGAAGCCCCAGGCCTGCACGAACGTTTCAAACTGCCAGCGACGTTCCAGATGGTCCTCCGCGACGGTCCAGCTGGGGAGGGATCGGCCCAGGTCCGCGATGGTTTCCGGGCTCAGACGCGTGGCTGCCATGGTTGATGACGGGATGCGATCAGTCTGATCAGCTCGGTCTGTTTAACGTGATGATCGTCGTCTCAATCCTTGCTTAGGTGGAACGGCCCGGTCGCAGAACGGGGGAGATCATGACCGGAGGCATCCTGGATGTGGTGGTGCTTGCGTGGCTGGTCGCCGTGATCGGAACACCGGCAAGTCAGGCGCAGACCCGGGTGCCAAAACGGGAGGCGGCATGTCCAATGGGCTACGTGGATACGGCTCAGGGCACCTGCAGCACGCTGGGTTTGATGACCTACACCCTGCAACCATCCAACGGTGACGCCTGCCCCGCTGGATGGGTGAATGTGGGCGGCGGCTACTGCCGCGAGCAATGAACGCCTGGGCCCATGCATCCACTGGACCTGTTTGACCGTGCGCGACGCGCTCTGTTCCGTCTCCTCCCGTTCCGTACGGCTTGGGAGCGGACGGCGCAGGAGGTGGCTCCTGATCGCCATGAAGACTGGTTGCTGGAGCCGCTGAGTCGTGAAGAAGCCTGTTGTCTCTACCCCCATCTCGAGCCTGACGAGGCCGTTCTGCACTATCAGCGACTGCGCCTGGAGATGCGCGAACGCGATGGGCGAGGGTTCTGAACACTGAATGTGGCGGCCTGCTGCCACGTCGTGGCGATTGATTGCTGCTGCGGCTCAGGGTCGTTCCGTCCGGTCTGCGATGTCACCACAGCGGTGAGCAGTCCAGCAAGACACACCGTTGCCCAGAGCAACTGGTCGAGGCTCATCTGAGTTCTCGATCTGACCAGGGGTATCGGGGGGGGGAGGCCACACTCACATCTCTCATCCAAGTCATGGCTGTCTCCTAAGACTCGGGTGAGATTCTGCTAACAGTTCTCACAGGCGCGGGCCCATCCCGGCGCGTTCCACGAGGGCGGCTGACTGTCAGATGCCGTAAAGCCGGGCCTGCTCCACCGCGGCACGGAACACGAGGGCATGGCGCCTCACCAGTGGCGCCAGTTCGTCGTAGCCGCCACCGATCACTGTGGCCACTGGAATGCTGCGTCGCAGGCAGGCGTCAATCACCAGGCGGTCACGTTGCAGAAGTCCTGAATCACTCAGGGCGAGCCTGCCCAGGCGATCGTCGCGGTGGGGGTCCACCCCAGCGTTGTAAAGCACGAGGTCAGGCTGCTGCTGATCCAGCAACGCGGGCAGGCGATCACCAATGGCGTCGAGATAGGCGTGATCGTCGGTGTGATCTGCGAGAGCGATATCGAGATCGCTGCTCACCTTGCGCAGGGGGAAGTTGGAGGCCGCATGCACAGACAGGGTGAACACGCGGTCATCGTTCTGAAACGTGGCTGCAGTTCCGTCCCCCTGATGGACGTCGAGATCGATGACGAGAATCCTGCGGGCGCTGGTCTCTGCCAGCAGAACAGCCGCGGCCACGGCGCAGTCGTTGAAGATGCAGAAGCCACTGCCGAAACCGGGGTGGGCGTGATGGGTCCCGCCGGCAAGATGGCACGCCAGCCCGTTGCGCAACGCCAGACGTGCTGTGAGCAGGGTTCCACCCACCGCCAGCCAGGTGCGTTGCACCAGAGGGCGGGTTGCAGGCAGGCCGATCCGACGTTGCTCCTGCCGTGTGAGCTCGCCCCGGCAGAACGCCTGCTGATAGCGCCGGTCGTGCACCAGCTCAAGATCGCGGCGAGCAATGCTGAGGGGCGTATTGAACTGCTGCTCCTGAACAAGGCCGCAGTCGAGCAACAGGCCTCGCAGCAATTTGAATTTGGCCATCGGGAACCGATGGGTGCTCGGCAGAGGCGCTGAGTAGCGGGGGTGGTAAACGAGCGGCAGCACTGCCGAGGGACGACCGATCAGGGGTTCTTCTAGGCGACGCGACCAAGCCCTGTCGTTGACGCGTCAGCTGCAGATCCGTTCCGAGCCTCCGATCGCGCTGTTGCGCGTGGCCAGGTCATACATCAGTTCGTGGAGTGTTTTCGGCTCCGGGAACCAGTCCGTCTCGCCTGGCCTTGCGGTGTCCGTTGTGCCGAGATCGATGGTTTCGAAGTGGAGCGTGATGAACTGGCCTTCTCTGGTTTTGTAGCCGAGTTCGAGCAGGAGTTTGCCCTGCGCTGCAGGGAGCGACAGGCGGGTTGCGTGGCTGTAGAGACTGACCTGCTGCACTGCTGCAATGGAGATGCCATGGCCTTCCGTCAGGGAATCAACCTGCCGGAGGCGCAGATAGAGAAAGGGACCCGCTTCGCGTTCGATCAGCGTTTTGGTCTGATCCCGCAGGGACCACCGGCAGGCCAGCACACCGTCGTCGGCCTGATGCATCAGAAACGACTGCTCCTGGGTGGGCTGGGGTGTTTTCACCAGTCCCAGCCATGTCGCCAGCCGCGTCAGGAATGTTTTCATCGGGCCGTGGTCACGGGTGACAACTCCTCAGATCCAGTGTGACCGGCGGCCCTCCGGGTTCTTGGCAAGGACAGGACTCAGCCTGCAGCCCGCATGTGGCGGTGGGCCAGATCGCTGGCGTAGAGACGCCCTGCTGCATGGGCTTCGCGCAGCGACTGGAAATTGCCGACGAAGTCGTAGTCCGCTCCGTTCAGGGTGGCGGCCACGGCGAACAGCCGCTGGGAGACGCGTGTCACGGTCCAGCTGAGATGGCAGGACGGTGCCTTGATGGTGTCAGCCACGACGCCTCCTCCTTGGATGTCGTCAAAGTCTGACAATCGCGGGAGCAGGTGGGAGCAAGCGTCTTGCTTCTTCATCTTGGTAGCCGGGATGGGGCCAGGCGATGGGCGTTTTCGCTGGGCATGGCCTGCCAAGGGGGCTTTAACGTGATCTTTCTTGACGTTCGTGTGGCGGAATGGCGGCGGCTCCAGGCCTGAATGATGGGGTGAACACCCCAGTCTCAGACCTGGATCGATGGTTGCGAAGTCCTGACCATCAGCAGGTGATGCGTCTGCACTGGCTCCCCGGTGATGACTCCCAGCAGGTTCTGATTGAAGTGCGTTCTGTGATGGGAGGCCTGCCGTCATTGCGGCGCCTCTCCCGTCAGGCGGCGGTCAGTGCCTGGAACAGCTGCCGCCAGAACGGCTGGACCCGTTGCCATCCCCAGTGGTGAAGGTTCGTGTGGTGAGCTCCGGTCTTGGGTGAAGGGGCCGCTGTCGCAATGGCCCGATGCATTTGCGATCGTGGGGGTCGATGCAGGGTGGTGTGGGCTTGAGCAGTTCGACAGCCTGGGAGCGCCTCGGTCGTCATCTTCACGACACCAAGCTTCTCGGCAGCATTCAGAGTGCCCTCTACTGGGATCAGAACACGGGCATGCCGTCGGGCGGTGCCCCATGGAGAGGCGAGCAGCTCACCCTCCTGGCGCGGCAGATTCACCAACGTCAGAGTGCCGCCGAGTATGCGGCTCTCGTTGCTGAGGCCCGTACCGCCTGGAACGCTGACGCCAGTCAGGGACATCTCTCTCCGCAGGCTCAGCAGGAGCGAGGACGGAACCTTGATCTTCTGGAGCTGGATCTACGCCGTCAGCAGCGTCAGGATCCTGATCTGGTCGCGGAGCTCGCGACGGCCAAGGCCGAGGGCTACGCGCTCTGGCAACGGGCCCGTGCAACCAACGATTTCCCTTTGTTCGCTCCGGCTCTGAAGCGCCTCATCGGGCTCCGGCAGGAGCAGGCTCGACAGCTGAACGAACCGAGGGGGTGCTGGGAAACCCTGGCGCAGCCCTTCGAGCCGGATCTGCAGCTGCAGCGCCTCAAGGACCTGTTCGCTCCTTTGCGTGAGCGACTTCCTCAGCTGCTCGAGCGGGTTCGGGCCGTGCCGAGGGCGCGGAGCTCGGCCTGGGATCTCACCGTGGTGCAGCAGCAGAGGCTCTGTGCCCAGCTCCTGGAGGACTGGGGGCGTGATGCGTCCATCAGCTGCGTGGCCGAATCGCCCCACCCGTTTTCGATCACGCTGGGGCCCAGTGATTTCCGCCTCACGACCCGTGTTGTGCAGGGCCAGCCACTGTCATGTTTTCTCGCCACAGCCCATGAATGGGGGCACAGCCTCTATGAGCAGGGACTGCCGAACTCCAGTCATCAGTGGTTCGCCTGGCCGCTCGGCCAGGCCACATCCATGGCGGTGCATGAGAGTCAGTCCCTGTTCTGGGAGAACCGTGTAGCCCGCAGTGCCCCCTTTGCCGATCACTGGTGGAGGCGTTTTCAGGCGGAGGGCGCCCCGGTTTCGTCAGCGGCCGACCTGTGGGCTGCCATGAATCCGATCGCCCCAGGGGTGAACCGGGTGGAGTCCGATGAGCTCACCTACGGACTCCACATCATGATCCGCACGGATCTGGAACTGGCTTTGCTCGAGCAGAACCTGGCCGTTGAGGATCTTCCCTCGGAGTGGAACCGCCGCTACCGGGAGCTCCTCGGCGTCACGCCTGAGACGGATGCGGAGGGCTGTCTTCAGGATGTGCATTGGTCGGAGGGATTGTTCGGTTATTTCCCCTCCTATCTGCTGGGACATCTGGTGAGTGCCCAGCTGTCTGAAGCGATGGCGTCGGCCATCGGTGCGCCGGAGGAGCACATTGCCCGCGGTGATGTCGCGCCCCTGCTGGGTTGGCTCCGCGACCATGTTCATCCCGTCGGCCGGGCGCTGAATGCCGAACAGCTGGTGCAGCAGGTGACCGGCAATCCCTTATCAGCGCAGCCTTTCCTGGCCTACCTCGAGTCCAAACTGGAGCGATTGCAGGCTGATCGATCCCTTGGAGCCGTTTGTTGATGGAACCCCTGAAAAAAGGATTGGAGCAATCGTTCGAAAGTGAGCGACTGTCTCGCTGGATCCGTGATTGCCAGAGCATTGAGGAGTTACGGGAGGCGGCGTTGGCCCTTCTTCAGCAGCTGGATCAACAGAAAGCGTCCCGGGCCTGGCTGGCGGCGCGGGCGTCGGAGTCGGAAAACGCGAAGCTCAGCATGCTGGCGGAATTGATCCGACGCTCCGGGGCCGATGATCCTGAGGCGTGAAGCTCAGCGCTCCTGGGCTGTCCTGCAGATCCAACCGACTTTGACGTCTGTGCCTTGGCGCCCTGAGTAGTCGCTCCACAGTCCGTCGGTGCCAAGACGTTCGAGACGTTGATCGCCGCAGAGGGCGCGCATGGTGAGGGGGCGGACACGCCAGTCGCTGTCCTCCGTCCGTTTCAGCAGCAGCAGGCCATCGAACACCACGCCATCGCCTCCCTGGGTCTGGGGACGCAGATTGCGCAGGTACTCCGCCGCCTGCGTTGTGTCGGTTTCCAGGGATCCGAAGAACACCCAGTCAGCGTTGTCGATGCGGCCTGCACCCTGCAGGGTGCGGCGGATGAGTGCCCAGCGCTCAGGTTCCTGCGGGGGTCTCCAGTCAGCACTGATCCCAGGCATGGCGATCACTGTCATGGCAAGGGTGCGGAGGGCAAGGCTGGTGGGCGGTCGCAGACGCATCAGGAGCAAAGGCTGTCGCCATCCTTCAACTTAGTCAGACTGCGGGCAGCGGCCTGGAAGAGTGATGGGGGACGATGCGCAGATCGACGGCATGCGTCCTGACGAACCCACGGTGGAGATGTCCCTGAATGCGGGTGGCCTTCGATTGCTGCTCGATTCCGTCACATTCCGGCTTGAACGCTGGCCCGGCGGCGAACCAGGGGAGCAGGTGGATCTGCAGAGGATGCAGACTCTGCTGAAGGCCGCGATCCTTGAAGTCAGCTTCGGGGAGACCGGGCTTCGCTGACGTCACTGATTGCCGAACGGAACGCTGATGAAACCTGAGGACGCGCTGGCGACTGTTGAGGGCCTTGCCGCTGCGATGGAGGCGGCTGCAGAGGCGCTCACGCCAGCGGTGATCCGTGCGGCGCGATCATCCGATCCGGGGGCTGCCCAGCTTCAGCGCATGGAGGATGCCATCGGCACGATCGGCAAGGCTCTGATCCTCACCGACTTCAAGCTCGATCAGTCCAAGGACCTCGACAAGCTCAAGGGGTTCAGGGCTCAGCAGTCCTGAACAAGGCCCAAGGATTCACTTTCCAGAAGTGTCGCGCTGCGGCTGTTGGCTGCCCAATGGTGTGGGTGAAGAATCGGCACGATGTGACACCAGCCAGCGGAAATCAGCTCTGATGGTGTCGTGAAAAAGGAGGAAAATGACCGATCAGTTTCAGCGCAAGGGTGGCCTTGAAGCCGATGCAGCTGCCCAACGCTTAAGGAGTGAGAATCCATCGCTGGTTGAACGCAACCTGGAGAAGATTCTCGAATCTGCCAGTTATCGATTGGCTCACGCTGATGACTCACTTCTGGAGAGTGAGGAGATGCGTGGGGTTCGCATGTTGCTTGAAATCACCAAGCCGCAGCAGATTCTTGATGCTGAGGGGATCGAATCCACGATCATCATCTTTGGTGGAGTGAATATTCTTGAGCCAGCCGAAGCTCAGGATCGCGTCATCTGTGCTGAGGCTGCCCTTGCCTCCGATCCGGGAAACGCCCGTCTGGAGCGCCAGTTGCATCGATGTCGACAGCAACTGCGGTTTGCTCCCTACTACGACGCGGCACGCGTCTTCGCTCGCCTGGTCTCCGAGGGGCAAGCCAAGGGGGATCATGCCCACGTGGTGGTGACCGGTGGAGGCCCGGGTGTGATGGAGGCGGCCAACCGCGGTGCCTTTGATGCCGGTGCCCGTTCCATCGGCCTGAGCATCAAGTTGCCCGGGGAGCCTGAACCCAATCCCTACATCACCCCGGAGCTCTGCTTTCAGTTCAATTATTTCGCCCTGCGGAAGATTCATTTCGTCATGCGCTCCACAGCGGCGGTGCTGTTCCCTGGCGGCTTCGGAACGCTCGATGAACTCTTCGAGGTGCTGACCCTGCGCCAGACCGCCAACAAGAGTCCGATGCCGGTCATCCTCTTCGGATCGGAGTTCTGGAGACGACTGATTGATTTCGACTACCTGGCCGACTGCGGTCTGATCCGTGATGACCACCTCGATCTCTTCCAGTTCGCTGACACGCCTGAGGAGGCCTGGAGTCTGATCCAGGCTCATGAGTCCATGCAGCGGCCATCAACCGATGAAGATGGCCCCGGGGCTTCAGGGTTGGCGGCTGCCGCCTGATCGCAAGCGCAGGCTCATCGGTCGCTTCATCGGCTTGCAAGCGAGCGCCCTTTCCAGGTCCAGCCGAACCCGGTGAGACTGCGCCAGACGGAGACCGGCGCGATCGCTGCCACGATCAATCCCCCTGCACCCATCAGCCACCAATGCTGCATGGGCAGGGAGAAGCGGGCGCGGATCCAGAGCCTCAGGGCGAGTTGAAGACCGACCCCCGTGAGTCCGAGGGCGATGGCAGCGATCAGCAGGCCGGGAGCGCCCTGGTTGACCGGGACCAGCAACGCTGTCAATACCAGAGCGGCAGCCGTGATCAGCCAGGGCCCGCTGAACATCAGCAACACCACGCCACCGGCGCCGAGCGCTTTGACGACACTGCGCTCGAGGCCCAGGAACCAGTTCTTGCTCCAGCCTTCCCAGAGGGAGGCAAGGTCGGAATACATCTGCAGATCCACTGCATCGAGTCCGAGGCAGTAGCGCAGGCGGTATCCACTGCGTTTGATCCGTTGCGCCAGGGCAAGATCCTCAACCACTTCGCCGGCCATGGCCCTGTGGCCGCCGATGGCCGCGTAGCTGTCGGTGCGGAACAGCATGAAGGGGCCCGCTGCGAAGGCGATGTCGGATGCAGGGTCGTTGGCAGCTGCAATCGGGAATCCGAGCCCGAGCAGGCTGGCCATGATCGGCTGCACCATCCACTCCGCCAGGCAGCTGCACACCAGGCGGGGGGCCAGGCTGAACAGATCCGCCTGCTCATGCACAGCCTGGTGAAGGGCTCGCCGCAGGGTTGACGGCGCCAGGCTCACATCGGCGTCAAGGAACAGCACCCAGGCGCTGGTCACCTGCTCCATCGCGCGGCTGCAGGCCCAGTTCTTGCCCACCCAGCGCTCCCCCTGGGGCCGTGCCCCCGCGGCCAGCACGGAGACCTCTGCGGTGCAGTCGGTTGCGTAGGCCTGGGCGGTGGACTCGGCGATGGCGGCGGTGGCGTCGCTGGAGTCGTCGTCAACCACGATGACGCGCCAGTGGTCTGCCGGGGGCTCGGAGCGAAGCACGCTGCTGAGAGACCGCACGATGTTGTCTTCTTCGTTGAAGGCCGGGATGACCACCGTGAGGCTTGTGGCGTCAGCATCCCGAGGCGTTGGAGGGTCTTGAAGGAGGCAGGGGGCGGAGGCGAAGACTCGGCGCAGGCCAGCCAGCAGCACCAGGAGGCCTGCATTGGCGAGCAGGGCGATGCCGAGAAGACTCAGGCAGGTCGCCGTGATGGCGTCGACGTCCAGGGGCAACGGCTGCATCAGCTCCGGTCGTGCTTGTCGTGGGCCCAGCCTGCGCCGGGTTTTGAATCTTCCACCAGTTTTTCGCTTTGGTGGATGGTGCTTTCCCCTGGCGTGGATAGCTTGCGCCCAGTTGAGTCCTTGCGATGCACGCACTCGATCTTGAGGTTGTCAACGTGCTGGTGTTTCAACAGATGCTGGACGCGGTGGACCATGAACGCTGGGATGAGGCTGCGATGGCCCTGTTCAAGCTCTACGCGATCGAGGACGGTGAGTCCTTCGCCGATCTTCAGG
>JBGKDM010000142.1:0-2186 GCA_042954165.1 Synechococcus sp. | reverse complement strand
GCAGCGAACCGGGAGATCGTTGGCAACTCAGCATTGTTGGGGTTGATTCCAGTGCGGACCTGTTGAAACTCCGCGCCTCCTGACACGGATCAGTCAGGTCGCAGAACAGGCAGGCGGTCATCGGCAGACTGCGCTCACTCGCAACCAGGGTCCCCAGGGATTCGCGGTGGCGATCAGAGAGACGTCTTGAGGCCTGTCAAGCGCCTGGAGCCAGCAGTGCACAGCAGGCTCGAGGGTGATCAGGGGCCAGCACTCTCCGCCCTGCGCGTGGAAATCGAAAGTGCCATCCCCTCCGGGCACGACTGTTCCACACCAGCGGCTTGCATGAACATCCTCCTGACAGGGTGGTTTCTGCAGAAGGGGGGCGACGGAGTGATCCAGATCCGCAAGAATGCTCTCCTGGGGATGGTTGAGAGCATCAAGCTGTTTCTGTGTCCACGCGGGGTGATACCACGGCGTGTGCCACAGAGGAACGACAGCCGCGGGGGCAAGAGGATCTTGAATCAGTGATTCCTGAACTCTTCGAACCGGCAGCTCGACCGGATTGCAACGGGCCTGCACCGACAACGCTGCCGCCAGACCTGCAGCCTGTCCGACGTTGATCACCAGGGGCTGAAGCCGGGTCGCCCCATTGGCCATATGACTCGTGCTGATTCCCTTGTCCGCAGCGATGAGATTGTCGAGTGCGGTACTCAGCAGAGCGCCATAGGGGATACAGAAGGGTGTCCCGGTCCAACGGCCACCCCAGCGACGACTTTTCGGAGCCAGGGGCCAGTCAGGACCGGGGTAATGATGATCGTTGGCGTAGTTGCCGACAGCGATTGAATCGCAATCGCCGTGTTGATCCAGCGGCAGAGCCCCCACCGGCATGTCGTCCGACATGGGCAACAGGTGCTGCTCCAGCACCGTCACTGGACCGACGATGCGTCTCCCCTCACGCCAGTACGGCATGAGGGCAAGAGACGAGGAGAAAGCGCTGCCATCGCGTGGAAACCCATGGCCCAGTGTCAGCAAGCCATCACTGGCATCCACCAGTGATTGGGCAAATCGCAGGCTGTGCTGACGCATCGCATCGAAAAGATCCCGCTCATCCGGCACCGATCCGCTGAAGGCCCGTTCCAGTCCGGCGTGCCAGTCATTGCCATCAAGAGGCCAGTTGAGCATCACCAGACCACCTGGAAGACGGCCGTAGGTGAGTGTCCGCTCCAATCCGAAGCGCTCACAGCATCGGGTGAACGGAGCTGGCAGTGGGGGTGGCAACCGTTCAGGAGCGCTCTTGTCCGGACGCGCTGACCCCTGCTCAGCATGGAGCTGACCGATGGACACCCAGGTGGGTGACTGAACAGGCTGGGCCTGAAAAAAACGATCATCGTCCAGGCGCTGCCGACTGGGAGCACTGGGCTCAGACCACTGCTCTCTGGCCTCCCAGCCGAGGCGAAAGGGGACATCGGCCAGTGGGAAAAGATCGCCGCGATCGCTGCCGTCGATCACGATCTGCGGAGCAACGCGGCGTCGCACACCCTGATGGACAACCTGCAGAGCTGTGATCGTTCTTCCCTGCCGCACGACGGACTCAAGACGGCATCCCGCCCACCAGATCAGTCTGGATTCGGCCCGGACCCATCTCCGCAGGATCCGTTCCGCGGTCGTGGGGCGATAACCAAAGCAGCTCACCCAGTTGTGATCGAGACCCTGAGGCTCACACCGGCCAAGTTCGCGCAGAAAAGCCCCCCAGAGCCCTGTCTGCCAGGGGGTGAGCTCATTGCCATCAGGACAACACACACCGGCGGCACTGACCATGCCCCCGAGCCAGGACCCGGGCGTGAGCAGAAGCGTGGTGGCGCCACTGCGCGCCGACTGGAGCGCTGCTGCCACACCACCGGTGCCACCACCCCAGACCGCAACGGCAACCCCGGTCGTCACCATCACAGGACCTCCCGCAGAGCAATGCCTGCGAACACCCGTTCTTGACTGAAGTTGGGACGCGGCATCAAGGGCTTGAACGGGCTGTCGTTAGGATCCATCGCCAGAAGACCCACCCTCCTTTTGGTGGGCCATGTCAGGAGCAGAAGGCGGAGAGATGACCTACAGCCTCACGACCCCGCTCTACTACGTCAACGACAAACCCCATCTCGGCAGCACGTACACCACGATCGCCTGCGACGCCCTTGCCCGCTTTCAGAGAC
>JBGKDM010000141.1:0-1700 GCA_042954165.1 Synechococcus sp. | reverse complement strand
CCTCCTGCAGCCAGTCCGCCAGCTGCCGGCGCAACCGGGGGGTGAGGGTCAGTTGGGATGGAACCCCCTGGAGGGGTGCTGCCGTGCCGTCCATGCTGAGGTGTCGCAAGCGCCGCCGATGCCTGCCTCTCTACAACGCGTCCTGGGCCCATGGCGGCCCGGCGACCTGGATGGCTTTCTCGCCCTGGGGTTGAACAACCTGATTCAGATCCTGCTGATCAGCAGCCTCTGCCGTGGGGTCCTGGGCTATCCCAATGCCCTGCTGTTCGGAACGATCCTGCCCGCCGCCGGCGTCAGCCTGCTGGTGGGCAACCTCGCCTACAGCCGCCTGGCACGGCGCCTGGCGGTGCGGGAGCAGCGCGACGACTGCACGGCCCTGCCGTACGGCATCAACACCGTGAGCCTGTTCGCCTACGTGTTTCTGGTGATGCTGCCGGTGAAGCTGGCCGCCCTCAACGCCGGCCTGGACGAAGCCGAAGCCGTGACCCGGTCGTGGCATGCCGGCATGGTGGCCTGCATGGGCTCGGGGCTGCTTGAAACGGCCGGGGCCTTCTGCGCCGATCGCCTGCGGCGCTGGCTGCCCCGTGCCGCCCTGCTCTCCACCCTCGCGGGCATCGCCCTCGGCTACATCGCCCTCGGATTTCTGCTGCGCAGCTACGCCCATCCCCTGGTGGGACTCACCAGCCTGGCCGTGATCCTGCTCGGCACCTACGCCCGGGTGCAATGGCCCCTGCCGACGGGCCTGATGGCGGTGCTGGTGGGCATGGTGCTGGCCTGGAGCAGCGGCTTGATCAGTGCCGATTCGGCGGCCTGGCAGAGCAGCCTCAGCACCGCCGGCCTGCATGCACCCACGTTGCAGCTGGGCGGCCTCTGGGAGAGCCGCGGCGAGCTCCTGCCCTGGCTGGGGGTGATCGTGCCGATGGGGCTGTTCAACGTGATCGGCTCGCTGCAGAACCTCGACAGCGCCGAGGCCGCCGGTGATCGCTACGCCACCCGCAGCTGCCTGCTGATCGACGGGATCGGCACCCTGAGTGCCGCGGTCCTGGGGTCCTGCTTCCCCACCACCATCTACATCGGCCACTCGGGGTTCAAGGATCTCGGCGCCCGCTCGGGCTACTCCTGGCTCAACGGTGTGGTGATGGCCTGCGGCTGCTTCCTGGGACTCTTCGGGGTGGTGGCGCTGCTGATCCCGATCGATGCCGGCATGGCGATCGTGCTGTACATCGGTATCGCCATGACCGCCCAGGCCTTCCAGGCCACCCCCGCCCGCCATGCCCCGGCGGTGGTGCTGGGCCTTCTCCCCGGCCTGGCCGGCTGGGGCGCCCAGCTGCTCAAGGCGGGGCTACGCGCGGGCGGCCTCGGCACCGAGGCGAGGCCCTTCAGCGAGGCCCTGGTGAGCCAGCTGGCGGCGGGGGATGTCTGGGCCGCCGGCGCCTTTGCCCTCGAACAGGGGCAGATCATCACGGCGATGCTGCTGGCGGCGCTGCTGGTGTTCGCCATCGAAGGCCGCTTTCTGGCGGCGGCGGCCTGCAGCGGGTCCGCCGCGGTGCTGGCCTGGTTCGGTGTGCTGCACGCCTGGCGGTTTTCCAGCGCCGACACCGTGCTCAATCTTGGCTGGGGCACAGGGCAGCCCTGGGCGCTCAGCTACGCCCTGATCACCCTGCTGATCCTGCTGGCCCAGGTGCTGCCTCGCCACAATG
>JBGKDM010000140.1:0-9163 GCA_042954165.1 Synechococcus sp. | reverse complement strand
TGCAGGCAGGTCGTCAGATCCTCAATGGACTGCAGGCTGAGCAACTGGTCCGATACCGACCGGATGCACATCGGGAGCAGGAGCGTCGCCTGAACCAACAGACACTGATTCAGGCGATTTATGACCAGTTGCAGACCCCCGAGACGCTGATGCGGGTTCCTGACCTGATCAGTGATCTGCTCGAGACGGTTGACACGGATCTCTCCCGAACGGAGTGGCTCAGCCTGGCAGCAGCGGCTCTCGATCCCAGGCAGCCCCCGGAGATCACAACCCTGTCACTGGCGGCGAGGGAAGGGGAACAGCCGCTACGCCAGCTCAAGGCCGACCTGACGAGGCCTCTGTGGCCTTCAAACCGTGACAGATCTCCAGTCTCGAGCGAATGATGATGCTCAGGCGATCCACTGCCTCAACCGCCGCATCGCACTGATCAGGCCTGTTGCGATCGAGAGGGGTGTCGCTCAGCCAGCCGAGCCAGGGAAGACCGTCACGTTTCCGGACCTCAGGAAGCCAGGGTCCTCCGAGCTGAATCAACCCCAACAACACCATTCCGCGCGTCTCGCACAGGGAAGTGAATGCAGGAATCGTGCCTGGCATCACGCCATCGGGCCGAGGACTCCCCAACAGGATCACAGGACACTTCCATGCAGCCAGGGCATCCATCCAGCTGCTCCCTTCGTGATGGAGAGACCCAGGATCGCCAGCAAGGCGAATCAGTCTGGGTGGCGACGCCATCAGGTTCACAAGCGATGGATCTGGCGACTGACCTTCCGCCACTGTCGTCAGAGGCAAGCCCAGGGTGTCGGAAAGCGTCTCCGCTCCACAGCGCATGGACAACTCGGGAAGCGGTCCGGCACCCAGTAAGACCAACGATCGTTCAAGCATCTCCGGACCCTAACGAGACTGATCGGGAGCACGGGTTGGGACGGCGTCAGGCTCGGCACTACGATCAGTGCATAGCTGTTCTCGTTAGCGGGCGTCGTGACCAGTTTCCTCACTGCTGCCCGAGCTGAGCAGGAGAGTGTTCAACAGGACAATCGCAGGCTGCGGTTGTTCAGCGGGACTGCGAATCCCGCCCTCTCGCAGGAGATCTCGGCCTATCTGGGGGTTCCAGACGGCCCACGTGTCTGCAAACGGTTTGCCGATGGTGAGCTGTACGTCCAGATTCAGGAATCCATCCGTGGCTGCGACGTCTTCCTGATCCAGCCCACCTGCGCTCCGGTGAATGACCATCTGATGGAGCTGCTGATCATGGTGGACGCCTGTCGGCGTGCATCCGCACGTCAGATCACAGCGGTCGTTCCCTACTACGGCTACGCCAGGGCCGACCGCAAGACCGCCGGACGAGAATCGATCACAGCCAAGCTGACCGCCAATCTCCTGGCGAAATCCGGGGTCGACAGGGTGCTTGCGATGGATCTGCATTCAGCGCAGATTCAGGGATATTTCGATATTCCTTGCGATCACATCTACGGCTCTCCAGTCCTTGTCGACTACCTGTCAGCGCAGGAACTCGGTGAAATGGTCGTGGTGTCCCCTGATGTGGGAGGCGTTGCCAGAGCCAGGGCCTTTGCCAAACAGATGAATGATGCGCCACTGGCGATCATCGACAAACGACGCACAGGGCACAATCAGGCAGAGAGTCTGACCGTCATCGGTGATGTTGAGGGCAAAACCGCTGTTCTGATCGATGACATGATTGACACAGGTGGAACGATCTGTTCGGGCGCCCGTCTTCTGCGTGAACAGGGTGCCCGAAGGGTGTTGGCCTGTGCAACCCACGCCGTGTTTTCGCCCCCGGCTTGTGAGCGCCTCTCCGTGGAGGGACTGTTCGAGCAGGTTGTTGTCACCAACAGTATTCCGATCCCTTCTGATCGCACGTTCCCGCAACTGAAGGTGCTGTCGGTGGCGAACATGCTGGGCGAAGCGATCTGGCGCATTCACGAGGAGAGTTCAGTCAGCTCGATGTTCCGGTGATGCAGTGAAGCGACTTGCTTCCGGACGCAAGCCGACCGATGGATTCACCAAACCTCTGCGATTTGCCTGCGCGTTGCTGGCGATGATGGTGATCGTTCCTGGCGCGTCTTCGGCACCAGGGAGTCATCCTGCTGACGAGGTCAGAGGTGTCTGGATCACGAACAGCCCCAGTGATGTCTATTACAGCAGCAAGGCAATCAAGCGGACCATCGGAGATCTCAGCACAGCAGGGTTCAACACCATTTATCCGAATGTTTGGAGCCGTGGCACCACATTCCATGACAGCGCCTTTGCCCCCACTGAGCCGGAACTGCTGCAGGCCGGTCTGACACTTGACCCGATCTGCAGCCTCAACGCGGAAGCCAGACAACGGGGAATGCGCACCATCCCCTGGTTCGAATACGGCCTGATGGAACCGGCGGAGTCAGAGATTGTCCAGGCGCACCCCGACTGGGTTCTGGCCAACGTCAACGGCGATCGCATCATGCGCATGCATGGAAAGGCGATGGTCTGGCTGAACCCCGCCCATCCCGGCGTGGCCGAGCGATTCGTCGGTCTTGTCATGGAGGTCATGGCGCGATGCCAGGTGGATGGCGTGCAACTGGACGACCACTTCGCATGGCCCGTGGAACTGGGCTATGACCCATTCACCGTGGCGCTCTACCGGGAAGAGACAGGCGTCAGTCCTCCCGTTGACCACAGCGACAGGTCGTGGATGGCGTGGAGGCGACGCAAGCTCAGCAATCTTCTACGAACATTGCGCGCCCGGCTTGAATCAGAAGGGTTCCCTCAGCGGATTTCTCTGTCACCGGGGCCATTCCGATTTGCCTACAACAACTGGCTTCAGGATTGGGAATTATGGGCGATCGGAGGCCTGATTGACGAACTTGTCGTTCAGAACTATGCCTATTCGCTGGAAGGGTTCTGGAAGGATCTGAATCAGCCAGCCTTGCGACAAGCGCGCAAATGGGGCATTCCCGTGAGCATCGGCATCTTGGCTGGATTTGGCAAACGCACGACAGCGATGCCTGTGATTGCTGAAAAGGTGCGCCTCAGTCGCGACCGAGGCCATGGCGTGATCTTCTTCTACTGGGAAGGCTTATGGGGAAAACACGCGGGCGAGGAAGGAGCAGAGCAGCGTCGATTGCGATTTCGGGATCTGTTTCACACAAAAAAGCCCCGCTGAAAGCGGGGCATGGCGATGAAGGTTGACGCGACTCAATCGTCTCCGTCTTCCATGGCAGCACTGTCACTGTGCGTTGCCGCAGCCCCGGTCGGAATCAGGCGAATGGCTTTTTTGCCGAGCTTGATTTCAAACTCGTCACCGGGCTCGAGGTTCAGCATGGCCGTGTAGGCCTTACCGATCAAAAGATTGCCGTTGCCCTGCACAGTGGCGACGTAGGACAATTTGCGACCTCCTTTGCCAATCCCCTTGGTACCGGTACCCAGGTCGATTCCCTTGGCATTCAGGAGAGCCTCATAGAAGGCGGTGAAATTCACCCGCTGGCCACCATCTTTCTTGTCGGAAACATACCCACAGGCAGTCGCCAGATCAGTCTTGGAGACATCGCCAAGATCTTTAACCTTGGCCAAAAGCTCGGAACCGGTGAGCATTACTGTTTAGAAATTCATTCTCCTTGAAATATACACATCAAACCATTGCCTGTGCAAGAGATGGTTGTGCACGCAAAGCGACGCAATCAGTGAAATCATCGACGCAGACATCTGCGCAGAACATCCTTGCCTTCGCACAGAACATCCTCCAGAGCATCAGCAACTTGAGCCGGCCGCCTCCTAGGGCCCGCGCAGCAGCACAACCAAACGACCAACATCAGCATTCCCCACGCGAGGGGGCGCAAAGCGCCCCAGAAGACGGTAAGCTGTGGAAATCCCCATCACCCGGCCGGTCTCTTGACCGGCTTTTTTGTGGAAAAACGCCCCTGCTCGCAGGAGAGAGGCGGGCCTGGGGAAAACGTCAGCGCCTCAGGAGGTCGACCACTTCCCTGGTGTTGGAGGAAAGCTCGGCCCGGTCAAGCAGATCAAGGGCTTGGCTGATCTGCTGCTGACGCATGTCGCTGTACTGACGCCATCGACTGAAGACTTTGACCAGGCGCGACGCGGTGATCGCATTGCGTGCGTCAACAGCGATGATCTGCTCCGCCATGAAGCGGTAACCGCTGCCATTTTCAGCATGGAAAACCGTCGGATTGGAGGCCAGGCCCCCAAGAACAGCCCGCACCGCGTTCGGAGCCGTGGGATCAAAGCGAGGGTGCTCGAGCAACGCTTGGATCCTCTCCAGACCGTCGGATCGTGGCGTTGAAGCTTCAAGGGCGAACCAGGTATCAAGAATGACGGGGCGATCCTGCCAACGATCGTGGAAACATCCCAGTGCATCCTCGCGCTGCGGGCAGTCGTGATTCAGCAGCGCACGCAACCCGGCACGAGCCAGCGTCATCGAAGGCCCCGTGACCGCAGCAAGGCAGGCCTCTCTTGCTGCGGGGTCGGCAGCGGCGGACAACCAGTGCCAAATGAGACCGGTGAGCTGGCGAGGCCCCTGCCCCTGTGGCCAGACGCTCGTGAGCTGGCTCTGGACTGCCGAAAGACGTCTTTTGAGGACTTCCTCTAGGGACTGACCCAACTGCGTTCTGAGTTCACAGGCGGCGACGAAGAGTCCGAGCGGATCTGCCACGTCCTGCAGGGATTCGAGCTCTGCTGGTCCGGGAAAACTGAGAAGCGTCGCCAGAACAGCGGGATCCTGTTCACCCTCTGTTGACAGGAGAACGGCCAAGGCTTCCTGCATGCGCGTTTCGAGGTCGACATCCCCATCCCCCGATGACCGAGCCAGCAGCAGCCTGCGCCAGAGCTGCTGACCGGCATCCCAGCGCGCAAAGGCATCCCTGTCGTGGGCGAACAGATGAAACAACTCCTCAGCTGAATGGTCGGTATGCCAGCTGACAGGAGCAGAAAATCCGCGAAACAGTGACACAACCGGTGGGGCTGATCCTGGTGCGAGGTCAGTCAGCTCAAGGGCCTGCTCAGCCTGATCCAGCACGAGGAGTTGGTCCTCAGTGGCATGGCCCCGATCGTCAATCAGAGACATCCGAACCGGAATCACCATCGGATGTTTCTCGGGCTGCCCAGGGGTGGGTGCGGTCACTTGCCGGAAGTGGAGCGTGAGTCGGCCTGCTGATGCATCCCAGGTGCGCTCCACATACACCTGTGGTGTGCCGGCCTGTGAGTACCAGCGCACGAACTGAGCAGGATCGAAGCCAAGGGAACTCCCGTCCTCCTGCGCCCCTTCAAGAATTGCCGTGACGAAGTCATTCGTCGTGGCAGCCTCGCCATCATGGCGCGAGAAGTAGAGCCTCATGCCACGCATGAAACGCTCCTCACCCAGAAGGGTTTGAAGCATTCGAATCAGCTCAGCTCCTTTTTCGTAAATCGTTGTTGTGTAGAAATTGTCGATGGCCTGATAAGCCTCGGGCTTGACCGGGTGGGCCGTGGGCCCGGCGTCTTCCCTGAACTGTGTGTTCCGCAGCAATGAAGCGTCTTCAATCCTTTTCAGCTCTCGGGAATGCAGATCAGCCGTGAAACACTGATCACGGAAGACAGTGAGACCTTCCTTGAGGGAGAGCTGAAACCAGTCACGACAGGTCACCCGGTTCCCAGACCAGTTGTGGAAGTACTCGTGGGCGACCACGCTCTCAATGCGCTCAAGTTCACCATCCGTGGCTGTTTCCGCATCGGCGAGCACGAGCTTGGAGTTGAAGATGTTCAGGCTCTTGTTCTCCATTGCGCCCATGTTGAAGTGGCGCACAGCAACGGTATTGAACTCCTCGAGGTCGTACTCGAGACCGTAAACCTGTTCATCCCATGCCATGGAACGCTTCAGTGAAGCCATCGCATGGGCGGTGTAGGGCTCATCACCCGACTCAACGTGCAGACGCAGGGCGACATCGCGCCCGGAGGCCGTGGTGAAGGAATCCCTGACTTCCCGGAGATCCCCGGCAACAAGGGCAAATAGATAGGACGGTTTCGGGAAAGGGTCGTCCCAGATCACCGCATGGCGGCTGGGATCTCCATCCAGCGCTCCACTGCTGACAAGGTTCCCATTCGACAGCAGCACTGGGTAACGATCGCGATCAGCCTCAATCCGCACCCTGTAGCGGCTGAGCACATCGGGCCGATCAGGATGAAAGGTGATGCGACGAAAGCCTTCGGCCTCACATTGGGTGGTGAGCATCCCGCCACTGGCATAGAGCCCCTCGAGAGAAGCGTTCGCATGGGGATCGAGACGACACACCGTCGTCAACAGGAAGGGCTCTCTCGGTGGCCGATGCAGCACCAGGCGCTGATCCTCAAGGCTGTAGTCGGCGGCGGACAACAGCTTGTCGTTGACCCGAAGCCCCAGCAGCTCCAGATCAACGCCCTGAAGCTGCAGCGCGTCTTCTGCTCCAAGACTTGATTTGGGCTCAAACGCCAAGGTTGAGGTGACCTGGACCCTCTCCCCGAGCACCTGAACATCGAGATTCACCCGCGGAAGGTCGAAGGGGAATGGCCGATAGTCAGACAGGTGAACCGTGGGAGCAGTCGTCATGGCGATGTTGCGATGCACCGATCCTGACGTGCTCAAGCACCGGATGGCGGAACCCCCTGAAGCAGCAACCTGGCGACGCCGGGATGAAAGCTTCAGTTGGCCGACTTCGCACCCTGCTTCTTGATCGCGGCCTCGACCTTGGCTTTCACATCCTCGGGAACCTGGTCGGCGCAGTACTGAAGCGCTCCGGTGATGATCTGGAATTCAGCTCCAGACAGGAGTTGCTCGTTCGAAAGCTTCTTGGAGCCGACCGACTCCACCTTGCCGCCATGCCGTCCGTTGAGGACCTGAACGTAGGTGGCAGCAGCAACGCCCACGGCCTTGGGGAATTCAATCTTGGCGGCCCTTGCGTTGCAGAGGTAGGAGGAACCCATCCCGCGGTAGAGAAAGATGTCGTCCTGGGTGGCGGGTTTGTTGTTAGTGGCCTGCTGTGCCGCTGCGGGCATCGATCCGACAACCAGAGGAATCAGCGCCAGGGACGCTGACATGAGCACTTGGATGCTGCGGGGAAAGGTAGGCAACGGACCGGGTCAGAATCTCTTAGGCCATGGTGCACCATTTCTGACGGTGTCAACCCCTTGAAGCGGTGACCAGATCCAACTCGAGCCCCAGGAGCGGAATGCTCAACCAATGGGTTCAGGCTGAGATCGGCTCGGCAGCATCCTCAACGCGGGTTTCATGATGGTGCTCGACGATCGCAAGCTCGCCGTTTCTCCAGCTGTAGATCGCTCGCGAGCGGTAGCGATCCTGATCAATCAGACGGGTGTGCTCCAGTACATGCCAATCGGCATAGTGCGACTCGAACACGACTTCGTGCTCATCAACCTGACGCATCTGGGTCTTGACCGGTTGATCCTCGAGGTAAGCGCGGTCACGCTGAAGCTGATGACCGAGCAGGGTGGCCTCCATCACGCCCTGCTTTCGATAGGGCAAAGCATCGGCAGGAAATGCGGCATCATTCTCCGGGCACCATGTGAAGCGATAGCGCGGTGGTCCCACCGCTGACTCAGCGAAAATGTCGACCCTGATGAGCATGTCGAGGTACTGAACCTCGTCCTGGCGGAAGATGTACTGACGTCTCGAACGCCACATCCCAAGATTGCGAGCGAACCAACGCCGCAGATTGCTGTCGAGGTTGAAGCGATCACTGGGCGGTGGCCCATCGGGAGGATGTTGGGCACCCCGTCGTTCGAGAGAGAGCAACGACATAACCGGTACCGCAAGACAACAGTCTGTACAGGTTCGTCATAGCGGATCTGTCCACGGGCGCAAAAACCCATAAGGTGAGCATCAACTTTGGCAATCGCAGTCCTGTGGATGGGAATGCTCCCAATCCGCGTCAGCCCCTGAAGCTATTGCTGGTTGCCGGCAGACATCATCTGTCGAGCGGAGACATTCGATCGCTGATCCAGTTTCTCGAAAGCGAGGACTGCGGCTTTGATGTCACCCTTCAGGTGGCGGACCCATCCACACAGCCGGAACTCCTGGAGCTTCACAGGCTGGTGGTGACCCCTGCGCTGATCAAGTTGCAGCCATCCCCCAAACAGGTGTTCGCGGGTAGCAGCATTTTCCAGCAACTGCGCGGCTGGGTGCCGCGCTGGCAACAGGATGAAGTTGTCAGTGGTCTCGGCCTCAGCCTTCAGCCCACAGAGCTGGACGGGAGCCGAACCCAGCGAGAGCTGCAGCTGGAGGATCAGCTACTAGTTCTCCGACAAGAGAACGAAACCCTGATCGACCGGCTGCAGGCCCAGGAGCGACTCCTGCGCATGGTTGCCCATGAGCTGCGAACGCCTCTGACCGCCGCCACGCTTGCTCTTCAGAGTCAGCAGCTTGGACAGATTGATCTCAACCGGTTCCAGGACGTTCTGAAGCGACGGCTTGAGGAGATTGCCCTTCTCTCCAAAGACCTCCTGGAAGTGGGCAGCACGCGCTGGGAAGCGATGTTTAATCCGCAACGGCTGGACCTGGCCAGCGTCGCGGCTGAAGCGATCCTGGAACTCGAAAAACAATGGTTGGGGCGTGATGTCGGCATTCACACCGACATTCCTTCGGATCTGCCCAGAGTGTTTGCTGATCGGCGTCGCATGCGACAGGTACTGCTCAACCTGATGGAAAACGCTCTGAAATACACCCAGGACGGAGGCGAAGTGACCTTGACCATGCTCCACCGCACCAGTCAATGGCTGCAGATCAGTGTTTGTGACAGTGGACCGGGCATCCCAACCGAGGAACAACAAAGGATCTTTCTGGATCGCGTCCGCTTGCCTCAGACGTCCCATGAGACATCAGGGTTCGGCGTTGGGCTCTCCGTGTGCAGACGCATCGTTGAAGTGCATGGCGGCAAGATCTGGGTGGTCTCCGCCCCCGGCGAGGGAGCCTGCTTCTTCTTCACGGTCCCTGTCTGGCAGGGACAGGATCAAAGTAAGACTGATCAGACTGCAACAGGTGTCTTGACGGAGGGTCCTCCAGACCCGTAGTTTCTTTTCGTGGTCGGGAAGCAACCCGAACACGGCCTCGCCCCCATCGTCTAGAGGCCTAGGACACCTCCCTTTCACGGAGGCGACAGGGGTTCGAATCCCCTTGGGGGTATTA
>JBGKDM010000139.1:0-2637 GCA_042954165.1 Synechococcus sp. | reverse complement strand
GGTGCCAGTTGACGCTCTGAGTCATGGGGTCGCCCCAGGGGTGGGCCGCTGTAGATGACGCCGATGTCACCTCTCGCCTTGATCCAGCGCTCGATGCAGCGCAAGCAGCGTCTTGTTGACGCCCAGTATCTGATGGCGGTCGACCACAGCCGTGATCAGGCTGTTGCAGCCCGTCGGGCCAGTGCCGGTCGTCAGCACGACCATTCCTACGACACCATCCGCGAGAATTGGCTCTGATGCAACCGGCCTGATCCGCAGACTGGAATGAGCGATTCACCGCTGCAGCGGTTTCTTCGGCGGGTGCGTCGGGATCCTGTCCTCAGGACCAGGGTTGAGGCTGCGATCACCGCTGACGAGGTCGCTTTGATGGCTCAGGAGCTTGGCTACCCGGTGTCGGGTAGCGATCTCCTGCTGCTGTCACGTCAAACGGTGGAGGGGGTGAAGCTCACCCGGGTCGACCATCCCGGTGAATACCCGGGACGGTATTACTGACGTTCAACCCTTCAGTTCTGATACTCGGGCTCGGGAGTGGATCCCAGCAGTCCCTCGAGCTTGGCGGCCTGCTCCCTGGCGCCGGGAGCCAGCTTGCGCACGATCAGTTCATCGGCCGAGAACCGGCCCGGGCCGCAGCAGAGCACGAGCACGGCAGCCCCGAAATAGAGGCCCAGCAGTTCGAGCAGATAGATGTTGAAGCCGTTCACCATGATGGCGTGGTAGATCGCCACGCTGATCGTTCCGGCAATGGCCGCCGCGCCGAGCCGCGTCAGCAGCCCTGTGATCAGAAACCAGCTACCGACGATCTCTGAAAACGCGGCCACGTAGGAGAGCGTGATCGGGAAGGGGAGATGCAGCGGGCGGACGAAGGCCGCCGCGAAGTTTTCGATATTCGCGAGTTTTTCGTAGCCGTGATGAATCAGCAGCACGCCGGTGAAGACGCGCAGAATCAACAGGCCCGCATCGGTCAGAAACGGGCGGGTGAGAACGGTGCGGAGCACGCGGTACCAGCAAGTTCGGAAAAGTTAACGATCATGGGATCGCAGGCGTGACTGCGGCCTGACATTGCCAATCCCCTCGCCACACTGAAAGCAAGCCTTGGGGGGAAGCGGCCGTGGGAGTCAGAACTGTGTTGCGTCGGATCGGTACCTACATCCTCGGAACCGTCGACACCTACTGGGCCTGGCGCGAGCCGGGCCAGTACGGCGATCGCCAGCCGCAGTGTGAAATCCGTTGCGATGGCGATGCCTGCGTGCGTGACGACCGCTCGCCCTGAGCGTCGGGCCGGCGACGAGGATGGGGCCGACTCCGATGCAGCAAGGCTGCCGCAACCACCATGGCCCTGGATCAGCTGAAGGCATTTCTCGTGCGCATGCAGGATGACGAGACCCTGAAGCAAACCGTGCTGGCCGCCTCCACGGCCGATGATGTGGCCAAGATCGCAGCCACCATGGGGTACGAATTCTCGGGTGATGAGTTGCTGCGTCTCTCCGGCAAGAAGGTGGGACGGGTCACCGTGTCCAAGCAGGACACCCCCGGCGAATACAACTGATCGTTGACCTCGATTCACAGGTCCGTTGGTGTTGGAAATGAAACTTTTTTGCTGGACTAAAGTGGTCGTCATGCACGACTTGGTCTGGTTGCCGCGATGACAACGGGATCCAGTCAGGCTGAAAGGGTTGTGGTCTACGGCTGCCTTGCCTTCATCGCCGGGCCCGTTGTCCTTGCGGCTCTGTTTGCGTTCTGGCCTCTTCTGGTCGTTGCCGCCGTGGTTGGCGCAGCAGCCCTGATGTTTCGCGCCAGTGGACGCGGCGCCAAGCGCGACAAAGTGAACAAGATTGCCCAGGACTGTCGCGGCAAACCATTGGCAATCCATGGCAAGCATGGGGTCGCCAGAGAGCTGAAGGTGGACGGCAGCATGGTTGTTTTGTCTGCCGAGATGCTGGAGGCCAGCGAGGCTGGGCCTGGTCTGGTCAGCTGCACCTACACCCTTGGAGCGATTGACGATCGCGCCGGGCTCAGATACTCAAGATTGTTTGGTGCCAATGGCATTGAATGGTTTGACTCATTGTCCTTGGAGTTCAAGGCGATGGAATCGGCGGAGCGGTGCTGGAAGGAAATGGTGTGGTGCAACCAATGCCTCGCACGCTTGAAGACGATCTCGGAAGGTGTCGACTATGCACTCTCGGTTGCCGATGACAACCCCCTGCTCAATCCTTCCATGGAGCGGATCGAAGACATCCGAGAAAAGACAACACAAAATATGAGCGTTGTGCGTCGAAGTCTGCAGGAACTTGGGGAGAATCTGGCAGATATTCATGAGTACCTGTCGGTTCCTGCTCCGATCAGAAACTCATTCTCAGGCGATGAATTCTGCAGTTTCAGCGTTCCTCATTTGAAGGAAGCCAAACAGTCATTCTCGGATCTGCTGATTCTCAACGAGTCGTATCAGGAGCTGGCCGAGTTCGTGGGCTCCTGAATCGGGCCGCGGCGTCAGTCCACGCCCATGCTCAGATACACCGTGTCGGCAGCCAGCATTTCCTCCTCGTCGTCGTGGCAGCTGCAGCCGAAGAGCAGGTGCAGAATCCGGCCCACCTCCAGATCCCGATCCGCCACCTCCTGCCAGTACCGCCGGGTCAGTTC
>JBGKDM010000138.1:0-1526 GCA_042954165.1 Synechococcus sp. | reverse complement strand
CCCGAGGAGGCACTTCGCCAGGCGGCCCGTCAGTTGGCAGCCGGTGCTGATGTGATTGATCTGGGGGCCCAGAGCACCAAACCTGGTGCCCATGAGGTGGGGGCAGAGGAGGAGTTGAGACGACTGCTTCCCGCACTCCGTGCGATTCGCGCGGCCCATCCCGAGGCTGTCATCTCCGTGGACACCTTCCTGGCCTCCGTTGCCGAGGCAGCCCTTGAGAACGGAGCCGACTGGATCAACGATGTCAGCGGCGGACGACGGGATGCCGCCATGTTGCCCCTGATCGCGGCAGCGGACTGTCCCTATGTGTTGATGCACAGCCGCGGCGACAGCACCACCATGGATCAGCTCACCGACTACGGCCCTGATCTTGTTGGGGAGGTTCTGCAGGCGCTTCAACGGGCAGGTGCGCGGGCAGAAGCTGCCGGCGTTGATCCTGAGCAGCTGATCTGGGACCCCGGACTCGGCTTTGCCAAAACCACCGAACAGAACCTGATGCTGTTGCAGCAGCTAGAACGCCTGACCGATGCCGGTGTGCCGATCCTGCTTGGCCCCTCCCGCAAACGGTTCATCGGAGCTGTGCTGAACGAGCCGAGAAGCAAGGCCAGGCTTTGGGGCACGGCCGCCGTCTGCTGCCGGGCGGTGGCCGCCGGTGTCGCCGTGGTGCGGGTTCACGACGTGCGCCCGATTCGGCAGGTCGTGCAGATGGCCGACAGCATCTGGCCGATTCGCTAGAACCACAGCCTGTTGCAGGCCGCATCGTTTTGACAGGCTCAGCTGTTGCCCTCACCTTGCTGTACGACGGTGGCTGTCCGCTCTGTGTCCGCGAGGTCAGCTTTCTACGACGACGCGACCGCTCCGGTGCGATCGATTTCGTCGATATCGACGCACCTGACTACACCCCATCGCGGCATCAGGGGATCAGTTACGAACAGGCCATGGCACGGATCCACGCCATCCGTTCGGACGGAACGGTGCTCAGGGATGTGGCCGTGTTCCGCGAGGCTTACAGACTGATCGGTCTTGGCTGGCTCTACGCACCAACGGGCTGGCCTCTGCTGGGTGCCCTGGTGAATGGTGCCTATGGCCTCTGGGCACGGGTTCGCTTGCCCATGACCGGCAGGGGATCACTGCAACAGGTCTGTGATCAGCGCTGTCAACCGAGGGCCTGACCGTCAGGCCTTGTCGTAATCGATGCCACCCTCGACATTCAGCTGCACCTTGGAAAAGAAGCGGGCTGCGATCGGCGACAGGGAGCCCTGTCTGGCAAGGATTTCACCGAGCCGCCCACCACGCGCCTGTTGCTGCTCCAGGGCGCTTTCAAGCATGGCATCATCGATCAGGCCGAGATCCCTGAGCCGCTCGCCCAAACGCTTCTGGTTGAAGCCCGATTCCTCGTACTGGCGTGGATTGAGCAGGAACTCCATCACCTCCGCGGACACCTTGAGGTTGAGCCGGAGGAACTCGCCGAACCGTTGCTGCTCAGCGAACGGCTGGTAGTCGATCAAGAGCTGATCCAGCTCGCT
>JBGKDM010000137.1:0-7044 GCA_042954165.1 Synechococcus sp. | reverse complement strand
ATGATGCCCTTGAAGAACAGGGATTTGATGATCTCGGAGCTCTCCACGCTGAGCATGTCGGCGAGCTCCTGCACCGTGAGGTTGTCCTCCGGCACCACGATCATCTCGGGCCGCACCTGTTTGGCTTCCCTTGCAGCACGCAGTTCCATCGCACGCCGGCGCTGGCGTTGGCGTGCGGTTTCCTTGCGGCGTTTCCGAACGGCGGCGATGGGTTTGGGTGTCGTCCGCTGCTGGGATTTGGGCTTCGCCGGTCTGGCAAGACTTGCCGAGAGAACCAGAGCCTGCTGCTCGCCGGCGTAGCCGCCGGTCTGTGCAGCCAGTGCATCGTCGTTTTCCCCGATGATGTGCACCTTCTGGCGCTGCTTCTGAGGAGAACGGCTGTGCAGTGCCTCCAGTTTGGCGCTGTCGTCCCAATCGGGACGTCCGGGACGGCGTTGACCACCTGCACCTGGTCCTGGACGGTATCCAGGGCGGCGTGGCGCTGCGGCCGGAGCGGCGGCGGCGGCTGGCCTTGCCATCGGTGGGGTCGCCTTCCGCGTTGGTCCTTCCGCGGTCCGCGGCGTGACCGGACTTCCGTCGGCACGGCGCGGCGGTGGAGCACCGGGACGTCCACTGGGTTTTTGCAGCTGCATGAGCTGACCGGGAGCCACGGGTTTGCGCATGCCGGCTGGCATGCCAGGACGACTCGGTGCCCCAGGACGTCCTGCTGAATCACGACCACCAGCGCTCTGCCCGTCGCGGCGGATTGGTTTGCCCACCAGCTCCACACGGGGACCAGCGGGACGGCTTACGCCTGATTTTCCCCCAGAACCGGCGCGGGTCGGTGCTCCCGGTCGCTGTGGTGATCCCGGTCGTTGCGGCATGGAAGGGCGTTGCCCCTGGTTGCCAGCCTGGGTGGGTCGTGGACTGACCCCTGGACGCTGACCTGCACCAGGCCTGGTCGGGGGACCCGCTGGTCGCTTGGGTTGCGGACGACCCACCAGTTCGGGCTTGGAAACCGGGCGCGGAGGTGCCGGCACGCTTCGTTTGACCGGTGCTGGTGCTGATGGTCTTGGTGCGCCACCGCCTTTGCCCTGCACAGGGCGCGGACTGGGTGTCAGGGGCTTGCCTGCAAGGGGTTTCGGTGCCGAAGGAGCCGCCGGACGTGGCTGCGGGGCGGTCGGTTTGGCAGCGGTGTTCGGTTTTCCTGCAGGAGCCGAAGCCGGTCGAGCCGGTGCTGATTTCGCCGCTGCCGCCGGCTTGGCAGCCGCTGCGGGTTTGATGGGGACCGGGCGGGGCACAGGGGCACTGGCTGCTGTCTGCCTGGCCACGGGCTGTCGTGCAGCGGTTGGAGCAGGTGCCTGAGCCGGTTTTGCCGGGGCAGGCTTGGAGGGAGCTGAGGCCGCGGGTTTGACAGCGGCAGACTCCGCTTTCTTCACCGAGAGGATCGCTTTGCCGGGAGGCTTTGCGGCTTCTGCCGGCTTCCTGCCCTGCTTGAGCAGGTTGCGGATCTTTCCAGCCTCCACCTCACTGATGGAACTGCTGTGGCTCTTTGCCGCAATGGACAGCTTCTCAGCAGCATCCAGCACATCTTTGTTGTCCAGGCCCATGTCCTTGGACAGCTCATAAATTCTGACTTTGCCGCTGCTGGTCATTCAGTGGGGGTCTCCGGTCGATCCGGGCATGGAGATGCCTCGGGGCTCCAGGCAAGCTGGGGCCAATCTTTATCTTGCCTCAACGGCTGTCTCTCTGGGAGGAAAGCCGTTCCTGCAACGTCGTGATCACGGTGTCGGGCACCTGACAACGCAGGGCCTTGTTCAACCGTTTGCGACGACGCGCCTCATCCAGGCAGGCCTCGGTCGGGCAGAGATAGGCCGAGCGGCCCATCCCCCGATCCAAGAGGACCCCATCCTGAGGGTCGCGAATCACGCGCCAGAGCTGTTGACGATCCAGCAGCTCGCGGCAGGCGACGCAGCGACGAAGGACAGGGCGTTGGGTGTTCACCGGGCTCCATCCTCATCGACGTTGGCCGGTTCGGACTCCTGCTGCGTCTCGTCCACTGCATCAGCGGCGATGGCTTCACTGTCCTCGGGGATGGTGGCCTCGGTGCCTGGGGCGTCTGAGGCCTCTTCGACGTAATCCTCCTCATCTTCAGGCAGGGGATAAAGCTCGCGCAGACGCGCGTCCTCCTCAGCGCGTGCAGCCTGTTCAGCGGCCAGACGTTCCTCCGCTTCGCGCTGCAACGCCTCCTCTTCCTCGCGTTGGGAAATGAGTTCGGCCACCACTGCGTCTTCGCTGGCCTGGTCGTATTCCTGGGAGTTCTTGATGTCGATCTTCCAGCCCGTCAGACGAGCCGCGAGACGAACGTTCTGACCTTCGCGGCCGATGGCCAGGCTCAGCTGATCCGGGGGAACCAGAACGTGGGCATGCTGTCCGACAGGATCGACGAGACGCACCATTTCAACCCGGGCGGGGCTCAGGGAATTGGCGATGTACTGGCCCGGATCCTGTGACCAGCGGATCACATCAATTTTTTCTCCGCGCAGCTCGTTCACAACCTGCTGGATGCGTGAACCGCGTGCACCGATGCAGGCACCGACCGGATCAACCTCGCGTTCAATGCTGTCGACAGCCACCTTGGTGCGTGGCCCGACCGATCGGGAGGGAGGATTGGCTTCCCGGGCGACGGCAACAATCCGGACGGAACCTTCCTGAATCTCCGGAACCTCGTTCTCGAACAGATAAACAACCAGGCCTGCATTGGCTCGACTGACAAAAAGCTGAGGGCCTCGACGCGGCACCTCACTGACTTCCTTGAGGAAAACCTTGAATGTGGCGTTGGCCCTGTAGTTGTCGTTGGGGAGCTGGTCCCGGCGCGGCAGTTCCGCTTCAACCTCCGGGCGACCCAGGCCTGAGCTGACAGCCATGATCACGGATTGACGCTCAAAACGAATGACGCGAGCCGTCAGGACCGGATCTTCCAGATCAGCAAATTCCTCCTGAATCATCCTGCGCTGCTGATCACGCAGTTTCTGTGCCAGGACCTGCTTGGTGGTCGCAGCGGCCATGCGGCCGAACTCCTCCTTCTCGGGGGTGACGTCGAGCACCACCGTGTCGCCGGCCTGGGCATCTTCAGCGACCTGCATCACCTCCGCCAGCGCGATCTGGTGGTCGTCGCTCTCAACTTCCTCAACGATGATCTTGCTCGCCAGGACTCGGTATCCCTCTTCGTCCAGATCGAGGGCGACGTCGAAGTTGCTGAAATACTCCTCGTCAAAGGGATCGTCGTCGATCCCGAGATAAAGGGTGCGTCGATAGCGCTCGTATCCCTTGAGCAGCGCCTCGCGCAGAGCTGATTCGACCACCTGGGGCGGCAGTTTCTTCTCTTCGCTGATGTCTTCGATCAGGTTGCTGAGGCCTGGGAGGAGTACGAGTGCCATCGAGGGCTGCTTGGGGGTGAGGTTGAAGCGATCGCTCTGGCGATCGTGGGAGCGATAGGAATCGACTAACCCGTGGGACTGGTCAGGCGAACGGCGTGGATTTCCACGCGGGGAATTCGCTTGACCCTCCCTTTGATATTGATCTCAAGGTGGTCCGTGTCGCGGCTCAGCAGAGAGCCGGAGACGGTGTGCTGAGATCCGGCGTCGTCCGAGGTTGTGACGTCGACCGGAAATCCCCGGAATGTCTGAAAATCGCGGTCGCTTTCCAGCAGTTCGCCGATGCCGGGGCTGCTGACCTCCAGGACGTAAGCCTCGCTCAAGGCGGATGAAGCTTCGATCGCATCTCCGAGGGGAGTGCTCAAACCGGCACAGTCATCCAGCGTGACATCGCCGCCATCAGAGCGACGAACCTGGATCTGCACCGTCATCGGGCGCAGATGGGTCTGGATCTGAAGGTTGACGAGATCAAACCCCAGATCACCAGCCGTTTTGGCTGCGACTGCAGTCAGATCAGGCTCTAAAGGATGGGGCAACGAAGGTGGGGATGTTGGGCTCAGGCCCAACGGCTGATGCTGAGATCACCCTCCCGGAGAGAGGAACTCGCCAGGCCTGAATTCAATGTAGTTGATCACCGGTTGATCAATCACATCCCTGAACGGAGATCCTGTAGCTGAACCCCGTGGCCCCGGGGTCCTTGTTGGCTCCCACGCGGAAGTTCACCTGACTCACGGCCTTCTGTCCCTCCGGTTGAAACGGACCGAACTGCGCGCCTGTTCCGGTCGGCGGCTGCATCGACTGATTGACGACCTTGCGATTGCTTCCGTCGCTGTATTTCAGGAAAGCTTCGATCGGGTAGGCCCCGGGCTGACCGTCACTGGAGTCTGCGGTGAAGAACAGCTTGTAAGACCGGTAAGGCCGATTGACCACAAAGTCCGTGTTCCAGTTGGTGCGCCCCACAGCCCGACCCAGAAGTCCTTTCGGTCGCTCCACCCGTTTTTTCACGATCCAGGGTTGAGGGCCGTTGCCGTTGCCTCCGAGGGGCATCAGAAATTCACAACCTGCCCTGGCGCTCACTGGCAGAAGCGTGACCGTGGCGCATGCCAGGGCAGGGATCACGACGCTCAGACGGCGATGGTTCTGCGACACCTTGGGCTGCTCAGCTCGCTCCACTCTGGAAACGGTTGCCGTTCTCGTCCACGGAACGAACGAAACCATGCCCAACCGGGATCATTCCTCAGACGGAACCGGCTCTGAAGCGTCGCGACCCAATGCAATCGCAGGAACGTCCTGGTAGCGGTCTCCAGGTTGTTCGTCCCCGCGTCTGCCGGAGTCCTGATTGATGCAGAGACCTTTCTGTTCGTCTGTTCTGAGGAACTGACACACCCTTCCCCAGAGCTTGCTCCGGGTGCCGGCGCCGCCGCGGCTGAACATCACCTGATCCTGGCCATTCACGGTCTGAATCGTCACCTGACAGAGCGGGCACTGCTGGGGCTCGTTCTGAGGGTTCGCCATGGTCAATCCCGCTCAACCCGGCCAACTTAAGAAGGTTTCCCTATGACCAGCTCGAGCGCCGTCGTGCCTAGGTTGCATGTCCATTCGTCTCGGCTGTGAACGGAAGCACCTACCGGAGGCAGATCGTTCTTGCCCGCATCGTTTCGGGCCTGTGCTGCCTGGTGGTTCTGTGTTGTCACCCGTTCGCGGTTCTGGCGTCGGTTCCACCCCACAGTTTTGTGGCTGAAGCCGTGCGTCAGGTCGCACCCTCTGTGGTCAGGATCGACACAGAACGCTCCGTTCAGCGTCAGCCGTACGACCCAACCCTTCTCGATCCTCTGCTGCGCGACCTGCTCGGTGACCCTTCAGGTGTTGAGCGCGAGCGGGGCCAGGGGTCCGGGGTGGTGATCGACCGTGATGGTCTGATCCTGACCAATGCCCATGTCGTTGAGCGGGTGGATACCGTCACGGTGACCCTTCCCGAGGGCGAGCAGCGCGATGGCGATGTCGTCGGCACGGACCCGGTGACCGATCTTGCGCTTGTGCGGCTGCAACGGGGTGCCCAGCCAGCTCCCGCTCCTCTCGGCGATTCCGAGAAGCTCGATGTCGGTGACTGGGCGATTGCCCTGGGGACGCCCTACGGCCTTGAACGCACCGTCACTCTCGGCATCGTCAGCAGCCTGCATCGCAACATCAGCAGCCTTGGCTTTTCCGACAAACGCCTTGATCTGATTCAGACCGACGCCGCCATCAATCCCGGCAATTCCGGAGGCCCGCTGGTCAATGCACTGGGCGAAGTCATCGGAATCAACACGCTGGTGCGTTCCGGTCCGGGTGCTGGGCTCGGGTTCGCAATCCCGATCAACCTCGCCCGCCGCGTCGCTGATCAGCTTGTGGCTGACGGCCATGTCGTTCACCCCTATCTCGGGATTCAGCTGGTGCCACTCACCGCTCGGATTGCCCGTGAGCACAACGACGACCCGAATGCCCTGCTTCAGCTGCCGGAACGGGCCGGAGCCCTCGTTCAGACTGTTCTACCCGACAGTCCTGCGCAGACTGCCGGACTCCGGCGTGGTGATGTGGTGATCGCTGCGGGTGAAACGGCCGTCGTTGACCCGCAGTCACTGCTGGCCGAGGTGGACCGCGCCGAGATTGATGCTCCGCTCCCCATCGAGGTGCTGCGCAATGGACAATCCCTGCAGTTAACGGTCAAGCCAGCTGCACTTCCAGGCCTGAAGTGAACACCCTTGCTACGGTCGCGCGAGCCTTTGGCACACGACGACGGTGGATCTTCAGACCCAGATGAAACAAGCAGTGGCTTCAGCCGCTGTCGATCAGATCAAGGACGGCATGGTTCTTGGGCTCGGATCCGGTTCCACAGCAGCCCTCATGATTCAGGCTCTGGGAGCCAAGCTCGCCAGCGGTGAGCTCAAGGACATCGTTGGCGTCACCACATCGTTCCAGGGTGAGGTTCTCGCAGCTGAGCTCAACATCCCACTCCTCAGCCTCAATGCCGTTGAGCGCATTGATCTGGCCATTGACGGCGCTGATGAAGTTGACCCTGGCTTCCAGCTCATCAAAGGGGGTGGTGCCTGCCACGTGCAGGAAAAGCTGGTCGCCGCGCGGGCCGAGCGGTTTGTGGTTGTGGTCGATTCGACCAAGCTTGTGGATCGCCTCAATCTTGGTTTTCTGCTTCCCGTCGAGGTCCTTCCAGGGGCCTGGCGTCAGGTCAGGCAGGAGCTCTCCGCGCTCGGTGGCACGGCCGACCTGCGGATGGCGCAACGCAAGGCCGGGCCTGTTGTCACGGACCAGGGCAATCTTGTCCTGGACGTGAAAATGGAGGGGGGGATTGCTGATCCCGTTGCACTCGAGCTGGCGATCAACAACATTCCAGGCGTTCTGGAAAACGGCCTGTTCGTCAACCTGGCCGATGAAGTCCTCGTCGGTGAGGTGAACGGAGATCGTGCCGGCGTCCGCAGCCTCGAGCGACGTCGCTGATCGACGCGTCTGATCAGGTCAGTCTCACGCGCACGGAATTGGCATGGCTGTGCAGTCCCTCGCTTCTGGCGAGTTGCTGCACAGCGCCGCCTGTGGCCTCCAGGGCGGCCCTGTTGAAGGCAATCATCGAGGTGTG
>JBGKDM010000136.1:0-1608 GCA_042954165.1 Synechococcus sp. | reverse complement strand
CCGATGCTCGCAGGAATGACCACGATCACAGTGCCCCACACGAGGCTGCTCAGGAAGTTGGCGAGGGAGGGGGTCATGTCGACGCAGTACCGATGGCCTGGATCCGGAGATCTTAGGGATTGTCGGTCTCTTTCTACGATGCGGCGGTGATTGCTTCGAGCTTTGTGACGCCAGCCACGCTTGCCTTGCTGCCTGCCCTCCATCTCGGGCTGGGCCTGCTGCTGGCGGCCTGGACGCTCTGCTTCCTGGTGCGGATCGTGTTGACCTGGTACCCCCAGGTGGATCTGACGTCAGGTTTCTGGCCCCTGGTGGCTGTGCCGACCGAGCCCCTGCTCAGGTTCAGCCGCCGTCTGGTCGCTCCGATCGGCGGCGTTGACGTCACGCCGGTGATCTGGGTCGGCGTGATCAGCCTGGTGCGGGAGTTGCTCGTCGGCCAGCAGGGCCTGGTGTCCCAGCTGTTGATGCGCAGCGCTGCGATCGGCTGATCAGAGCATGTCCTGCTCGACGAATTTCGTGTGCACGTCGCCGTTCTGAAACTCCGGACGGTCGAGAAGCTTGAGGTGAAATTCAACGGTGGTGGGAATGCCCGTCACCGCACATTCATTCAGAGCCCGTCGCATGCGCTTCAGCGCACTCTCCCTGTCGGGCGCCCAGATGATCAGCTTGCCGATCAGTGAGTCATAGAAGGGGGGGATGTCATAGCCGGTGTACACGTGGCTGTCGACACGGATACCAGGCCCTCCGGGCGGGAGCCAGCCCGTGATCTTTCCGGGGGCGGGGCGGAAGTTGTGGGATGCATCTTCCGCGTTGATCCGGCATTCGATCGCGTGGCCGCGCAGCTGAATGGCGTCCTGGGTGACGCTGATCGGTTCACCGCCCGCGATTCGCAGCTGTTCGGCGATCAGATCGATCCCCGTAACCATCTCCGTCACAGGATGTTCCACCTGAATGCGGGTGTTCATTTCCATGAAATAGAACCCGCCGCTGCGATCGAGCAGGAACTCGACGGTGCCCGCCCCTTCGTACTGAATGCTGCGCGCTGCGGCAACGGCGGCCTCACCCATGCGCCGGCGCAGTTCCGGATCAAGGGCCGGGCTGGGAGCTTCCTCGAGCAGTTTCTGATGGCGACGCTGGATCGAACAGTCGCGCTCTCCGAGGTGAACAACGTTGCCGTGGCGATCAGCCAGCACCTGCACCTCCACGTGCCGGGGACGATCGATGAATTTCTCCATGTAGAGGCCCGGGTTGCCGAAGGCGGCTTCCGCTTCTCCCTGGGCTGCCTTGAACAGGCTGTGGAGCTGATCAGGGCCGGGAACCAGGCGCATCCCCCGGCCGCCACCGCCGGCGGTCGCCTTGATCATCACTGGGTAACCCATCTGCTCAGCCAGAGCTGCCGCATCGTCAGGTGTCGAGAGCAACCCTTCACTGCCAGGCACGGTGGGGACCCCGACCCGCTGCATCGTGCTCTTGGCCGTGGCCTTGTCACCCATGGATCGGATCGCATGGGGGGATGGGCCCACGAACGTGATGCCGTGGTCGCGGCACATCTCCGCGAACCGATCGTTCTCTGCCAGAAAGCCGTAGCCCGGATGGATGGCGTCGACGCCG
>JBGKDM010000135.1:0-5046 GCA_042954165.1 Synechococcus sp. | reverse complement strand
TGTGGTCAGAGGGCACGCGGCTTGGCGCCGTGCTTCTCAATCAGCAGTTGCTTGAGAACGTCGTGAATGTCTTCAGCGGGAATGGCCTTCTGGTGCAGGACACCCACCTGGGGGTCGGCTCCCTGGGAGCCACCCACGGTGATGGTGTATCCCTCACCCATGACGCCATCTTTGTTTTTCGCTTTGGTGCCGGTCAGGCCGATGGCGCCCATGTAGGCCTGGCCGCAACTGTTGGGGCATCCGGTCCAGTGGATCTTGAGCTCCTCCGGAAGCTCCAGTTCCGCATCAAGCTTCGCTGAGATCGCGGAGGCCTGGTCCTTCGTGTTCACCAGAGCGAAATGGCAGTAGGAGCTGCCCGTGCAGGACACGGTGCCGGCCGAGACCTTGCCGGGCTCAAGGGGGAAACGCTGCAGCAGGGGATCCGCCTTGAACGCCTCTAGGCCTTCCGTGGGAAGGCCCACCAGGATCACGTTCTGGTCTTCGGTGAGTCGAACCTCACCGTTGCCGTGCTGAAGACTCGCGGTGGCGAGATCCTGCAGGTCCTCGGCACTGAGACGTCCGACAGGGACGTGCAAACCGGCAAAGTTCAGGCCGTCCTGCTTCTGAGCGTGAATGCCATAGAAGGAGCGGGGCGTTGCCCCGAACACCGAGCCGGGATCAGGGGTGAGGGCGCCGAAGGTGTCTTCGACCATCCCGCGGAATGCCTCCACTCCCACTTGGTCGAGGTAGAGACGGAACCGCCCTTTGGGGCGTTTGTCACGCTCGCCGTTGTTGCGCCAAGGGCGAATCACGGCATCGGTGATTTTGCAGATCTCGTCAGGTTTGACCCAGGCGTTCAGGGGAACGGCGTAGGCGTTCATCTGTGACGAGAGGACCCCTCCGATCCAGACGCCGAACCCCATCACCCCATCGTTCTCGACCGGATGGAAGACGATGTCGTTGTGGAGCAGGAAGTTGTCCTTCGACCCTGCGACGGCGGTGTTCCATTTCCGCGGCAGGTTGGAATATTCGGGATTCCCCTCAGCGTTGTTGGTGAGGAAGTTGTTGAGCTCGTTCGTGAAGGGACGGGTGTCGACGATCTCTTCGGGATCAATCCCCGCCAGTGGGTTGCCGGTGACGTTGCGTGGATTGTCGAAGCCTGACTGGATGGTGCTCAGACCTGCCTCCTTGAGGCGCTTGAGAATCTCCGGCAGATCGCTGAGCAGAACGCCCCGAACCTGCAGGTTCTGGCGGGTGGTGATGTCGCAGCTGCCGTTTTCTCCATAGCGTTCCACGATCGATCCAACCACCCTCAGCTGCTGGGCATTGAGGATCCCGTTGGGGACACGCAGACGAAGCATGAACTTGCCCGGTGTTTTCGGGCGCCAGAACATGCCGTACCACTTGAGTCGGAGTTGAAGGTCGGTTTCGTCGACCTGCTCCCAACCCATTTCCGCGAACTTTTCGATTTCGCTGCCCACGAGCAGGCCGTCTTTCGCAGCCTTGTTCTGCTCGATCTTGTTGAGCTTTCGTCCTTCCAGATAGGGCCTGGATGGTGCGCTGCTGATCATGGTCGCGTTGAGGTGATTGGAACGGTGGATGTGCTGAATTGACGGACCGGTGTGAAAAGCGTCGAGTCCGTCAGCAACTGCGGCACCTCAAAACGAAAAGGAGCGCCGGGTGGAAGTTGTTTAGCGATCTGGGTTGGCGTGTCGCGGTAGCGGTTGGAACCAAAAGCGCTTGAGCTGCCAGGGTTTTGGTGATGGTCGCTACCAAGTGGCGTGCGGCTTTCTGCGTCGATGCGTTGATGTCATCCCGCAAGCCCTTCTCAGTACTGACGCCCGACCTCGCCCAGCATGCGAACGGCGCCCTGCCGGATCATCGACCAGACCTTCTTCATGGCCTCGAGGTCCTGATCCAATTCGGACCGACCGCGGTTGGCTGCGTATCGGTCCCGCTCGTCCCAGTCATGGGTGGCATGGCGACCGTCGAAGCGATCGTTGTAGGGGTCGTCGTATCTGCTGTCGTATCGGCTGTCGTAGCGGTCCTCGTATCTGTCGTCGTATCGGCTGTCGTAGTGATCGTTGACGTGCTCCTCATGGCAAACGTCGCTGTGGCGGTTGAACGGCCGCTCGAAGCGATCTTCAAAACGTCCTCCGCGATCAGTGCCCCCGTAAACCATTGCGTCATCCGCGGGGTGATCGGCGCGCCTGCGCTCCTGGTGCACGTCAGGGTCCTGGTCGAAGCGTGTCTCGAGGTGCTGTCGTGCAGGGACCGCCACGGCATCGTCCTGCAGTCGGGCCTCCTGCCCGGCCATGCGTCCCAGCTGCTGAGCACTGCGACCGCGCCGCGAGCTGGCCTGGATGGCCAGACGTCGTTGACTCGGTGCCGGCCGTCGTCGCTGACTCGTCATGATGGATTCTGAAATGGCTATCGATCCGCTGACTTCATCAGTGTCTGGGGCACGGCAGCCGTGGCCGTTGCTACTGAATCGTCCTTTCGGGTATTCGTTGCCACCGTCTGCGCTGGCGAAACCGCGCTCCGTTCCCGCTGTGCTGCGGCTGGTCGTGCACGGACGCAGCGGTGGTGAGATTCCTGCCTGCCTGACCGATCTGGCCGCTGACCTGGCCCTGCGTCGTGGTGCTCCGGTGGAGCTCGAAGCACTGACGGCTGATCCGGTGCCATCGCAGCCCGGTGTCGAGTACTGGCTGATGCCTCTGCTGCTGCTCCCCGGCAGCCACGTGCGCTCGGATCTGCCAGCGATTCTCCGGCGCATGCGTGCCGGTGGTTCCCAGGTCACGCCCGTGCCGTTTCTGGGTGCATGGTCTGGATGGTGGCGCCTGCTGCGCCTCTGGATCGAGGCGCGTGAGGGCACCGGACAGCAGGCCGTCGTCGTGCACCATCCCCTGCGTCCAGGCCTCTCGGCCCGCTATCTCGCCATGCTTCAGCGGGAGTTGGGTTGCACACTTGTGTCGGCTGATACCTGGGAGGCCCATCTCAGGGAGCATCCTTCCGCATGTCCTCTCCCGTTGGCCCTGGCACCCAACCGGATGGCGGAGTCGTTGCGGCAGGCTGGTGGACTGCCCTCACTGCTGGATGACCCCCAGCTGCGCTCCGGTCTGATCACCCTCCTTTCCGTTCTTTCGTGACTGATTCGTCTTCGGGTGCTGCTGTGGGCACCGTGTATCTCGTGGGTGCGGGGCCGGGTGATCCGGAGCTGCTCACGCTCAAGGCCCATCGCCTCCTGCAGAGCTGTGATGCTCTCGTTTACGACTCCCTGGTGCCGAAGGAGGTTCTCGACCGGGTCCCTGACGATTGCGAGCGCCATTTCGTCGGCAAGCGTCGCGGCCATCACTCCGTGCCTCAGCCCAGCACCAACGCGGTTCTGGTGGAGTTGGCGCAGCGCCATCGTTGTGTGGTGAGGCTCAAGGGGGGTGACCCCTTTCTCTTCGGCCGCGGTGGTGAGGAGGCGGCCTTCCTCATCGAGCGTGGTGTTGCCGTTGAAGTGGTGCCTGGAGTCACCTCCGGAATCGCTGCGCCTGCCTACGCCGGCATTCCGGTCACCCATCGTCGGGCCGGTTCTTCGGTCACCTTCGTGACCGGGCATGAGGAGATCGACAAGCGTCGCCCCTCAGTGAACTGGCGCGCCCTGGCCTCATCCAGTGATGGGCTCGTGATCTATATGGGTCTGCACAACCTGCCGCGCATCGCGGAGGAGTTGATGGCCGGTGGGCTCGCGTCCGAGACCCCTGTGGCGCTGATTCAGCAGGGCACCGTGGCGGGTCAGCGCTGTCTCACGGCCACCCTCGCCACGGTCGCGGATGCATCCCGCGCCCAGGGCTTTGCGTCTCCCTCGATCGTGGTGGTGGGTGATGTGGTGAACCAGCGGGTCGAGGCCTGCGCCCCCGAACCTGCGCCCGTCACGATGCCGATCCCCTTCTAGCCCTTCGCAGGCTGGTCGATCGGTTCCTTCAGCCTCGGCAGCAGCTGCACCAGATTGCAGGGGCGGGTCTCAAGGCACAACTGGGAGCTGATCAAACGGTCCCATGCGGTTTGCACCGCATCCAGCGATCCGGGCAGTGCAAAGAGGATCGTGCCGTTGGCGACACCGGCCAGGCAACGGCTCTGCAGGCTGCTGGTGCCGATCGTTTCGAACGACAGCACGCGGAACAGCTCTCCGAACCCGTCAATGGTCTTGTCCAGCAGGGGCTGGATCGCTTCAGGAGTCCCGTCTCGACCGGTGAGTCCGGTTCCGCCGCAGGTGATCACGACGTCGGTTGTCGGATCAGCGATCCAGCGGCTGACCACGGCGCGCACCTGGTAGCGGTCATCCGGGCAGATGCTCCGCTCCTGGAGCTGATGGCCGGCCCCCTGCAGCTGCTCCTGCAGCCACGAGCCGCTGGTGTCATCCGCGAGTGTGCGCCGGTCGGACACCGTGAGCAGGGCGATGCGGAGGGTCAGAGCTGAGCCTGCAACTGCATGGACGCTAAAACCAATCTGTACCCCGTGGAGATGGTGATGGACCCCAGCGGACCCGGATCGGTGAGGGTGTTGCTGTTCGCGGCTCTCAGGGATCAGGCCGGCTGGGGCGAGCGGGTGATGCCTCTGGCGTCTGCAGATCAGACGGCGCTCGACCTCTGGCATGCCCTCAATCTCGGGCCCTGGTCCTCTGCGGTGCGGGTGGCGGTCAATCAGACCCTGGTGGCACCGGACCAGTCCGTGGCGGCGGGCGATGAGCTCGCCTTTCTGCCTCCCTTCACCGGTGGTTGAGATGGTGAGCGCGTGCAAGGTTGTCAGCCCTGAGTCCGGGGCGGTGGAGGTCGAGATTCAGGCCCAGGCATTCGAGCCATGGCGTCGTCTGGAGCAGTGGTGCGTCGGTGCAGCGGCCCATGCGGTGTTCCTCGGCTCGGTTCGTTCCGAGGATCAGCTCGGAGTTCCCCTGGATGCCCTGGAGCTGGTCCATTACCCGGGGATGTGTGAGCGGCGGATTCACGACGATGCGGAACGGATCCGACAGGCGCACGGTGCCGACAGGGTGCTGGTGCTGCACCGGGTGGGGCGTCTCCC
>JBGKDM010000134.1:0-14955 GCA_042954165.1 Synechococcus sp. | reverse complement strand
GCAGATCGGAGTCGTCTGTGGCCAGAAGGTAACCAGCAAAGCCCAGTGCATTGACGCTGAAGCCGTGGCTCCCGTCGGAGGCTCGTCGGATCATTGCCATCCAGCCTGGTGTCAACAACAGGTTGTATGGCCCTGCTGGCTTGGAGTCATGGTCAGGGTTGCCGATGTCCAGCTCCTCTGCGAGTGAGCGGTACAGCTCCAATAGGTGAGTGTCCTGCTCCACTCCCTGGTGTCGTCGTCTCACACGCGAGGCCTGCTCAACAGGCGTCGTCTGTTCTTTTTGGCCTGGATTCAACCCCTGAAGGCGACGTTCAAACCATGATTCCCTCGGGCAGATCACGGCTTCAGCCCGTCGTGGCAAAAGCTGGAGGTGTCGATGCGGCTGGCTGGCGCCGGCGTCCGGACCACTGTTAAAGAACCACAGACCCGAAGTGACCTCGTCAACTGAGGCCAGGGCTGAAAAGTCACCGGCTTCAAGCCAGTCGGTCTGCGACGCCCATTGACGCGTCACAAGCAACATGTGCCCCAGCTGAACGGGGTACTTGTTCAGTATCAACGCATGGTCATCACCAATCGCGCTCACCTCGAGACGTTGATCCCAGGGAAGAAATGGATTTTCCTTCGGCCCTGACGTCCGCAGATGTTTGGGCAGTCGAGCGGTCAGGCGCCGGAGTTCAAAGTTGTCATCGCCCGTCGATCCAGCAGCCTCACAGTGGGTATTCAAGGGTTGCAGGGCACCCTGCCGGATGGCGACCCTGCTTCGCTCCAGAGCTTCATCCTCGTAGGACGCACTCACCATTGGCTCTGGTCTGGATCGGATGCCAATCCGTTGTAGGACCAATGTCGCCTCCGGGCCCGTCTTCGAGACGGGATTTAGACCTGTTGATGCCCCCCAGGGGCGGACTGGGGCTCAGAAGGGCGCTGCAGGCTTCTGATGCAGAAATGGACAACAGGTCTTGCCCCAGGCTCTTCCAGCCTTCTGAGGCTCTCGAGGGTGCTTACCCCACCCTCCCTGGACATGCGGGTCCTTCACCTCACCCAGTCCACCGCCCATGGACTCGATCCACCAGCATGGCGTCCTGCTGAGATGGATGGATGCCGCAGAACTGGTCAGGCCGTGCGCTTGTGATCGGGGCGGGTGGACTCGGACGTGCCCTCAGCGATCGACTCTCCAGGTTGTGCCCAGATCTCGACGTCACCCTCTGCAGCCGTCGGCTGGAGCCACGCGAGGGCTGGTGCGTCGATCTTGAATCTCAGGAGAGTCTGCTGTCCCTTCAGGCGCGGCTTCAGGCGGATTCTCTTCCCCTCCGGCTTGTGGTCAATGCCACAGGCCTCCTTCATGGACCCTCGAGCTCCGGTGCTCCCGTGATGCCGGAAAAGCGCCTGCAGCAGGTGACACCCGAAGCCCTGCAGGCGAGTTTTTCCATCAATGCCATGGCTCCGTTACTGCTGGCCAGGGCGGTGGAGCCCTGTCTCGACCGTCAGTCACCCTTCCATTTCGCCAGTCTCAGCGCCCGGGTTGGAAGCATTGGCGATAACCGCAGTGGTGGTTGGTATGCGTACCGCGCTGCGAAAGCAGCCCAGAACATGATGCTTCGCAGTCTCAGCATCGAGTGGGCCCGCCGTTATCCACGGGCAACGGTGCTGATGCTGCATCCAGGTACCACCGACACCCCTTTGTCGAAGCCGTTTCAGGCGTTCGTCCCTCCTGATGCCCTGTTCACGCCAGAACGTGCAGCGGCCTATCTGCTCGATGTTCTGTTGCAGCAAGGTCCCGATCAGAGTGGGTCCTTCCTTGCCTGGGATGGTCAGCCCATTCCCTGGTGAGCGTGCTGCTCCAGCAGTTCCAGCGGAATGACCTTCAGGGTGCTGATTTCGGTTGCCTGCAGGCGCACGGGTGGGGCCATGCCGTCGTCGTGGGCCTGTTTCCAGCGAGGCGCGCAGACGCACCAGTGATCTCCGGGTTGGAGTCCCGGAAATCCGAATTCGGGCATCGGTGTCGACAGGTCATTGCCCTGTGCCTTGCTGTAGGCGAGAAATCCTGCTGTCATCACGCAGCACACACTGTGTTGGCCGAGGTCGGCTGAATCGGTGCGACAGAAGCCATCCCTGAACCAACCGGTCAGCGGCTTGCAGCTGCATTCATCCAGTGGTTGTCCCAGAACATTGAGAACGCTTTCACGGGAAGGGGTCTGCACTCTGAGCCTCAGGCCTCAACACCGTGAATTCTGGAGGATCATTGGCACATTGCGCGACAAGGTGGTTGACGGATCCCGGGGGTGAGGCGTTAAAGGTCAATCAGTCATGCCTCCTCGATGGATTGGGAGTTCACTGAAGACGCCGCCTTCCTTGCTCTGTGCGATGCCTTTCGCGAGAGCGGCGAATCGTCCGCAATCGAGTTTCTCGCCAACGGTGAAGGAGCATTCCACTTCCAGGATCTGGCACAGAATGCAGCCGGCGAAGGACTGGACCTGAGCGAATCCAGCGCCCTGGAGGAGTTTCAGCAGGAAGTGATCGACACCATGGAGAAACTCTGCATGGAGTGAGGCCCCACAGGCTGACTCTGATGAAGCCCCCTGGCATTCCTGGGGGCTGACAATCGACGGGTGCTTGCTCTTCACCCGTAGAAGAACGCAATCTCCTTGGCTTTGAGGCCGTCCCAACCAGCTGCAATCAGTCGTTCATTGAGGGTGGCCTGGTCAAAGTGCTTGGCGCCGGTGCGAACCACCCTGTTGCGCATTGATTTGCGAACACCACTGCGCTTTCTCTGGCTCTCCTTTTCCATCACCTCGGCGTAGAGCTCACGCATGGGTTCCGGGAGCGGTGATCCATCGAGGTCGATGCCTGCCTCGATCGCCTGATCAATCGCATCGGGTCCACTCAGATCCATTGGTCAGTTCAGAACAGCATCCAGTCTGCAGTGTTCGCTGTGCACCAGCTGTGCGCCGATTCAGTGCCGGCCTCAGGCGCTGAAATATCGCGCCTTGCTGTGGAGCGCGACGAGCGCCGTCGTGCTCTGCTCCGGATGCAGTTGCTCCGATTCATCCATGCTGAGTCCTATCTGCTCCGCACCTAGCCACAGCAGCTGCTGGCGCGAATCTCCCACATTCGGACAGGCGGGATAGCCGAAGGAGTAGCGGCTCCCCCGGTAGCGCTGCGCCAGCACGTCGCGAAGAGGCATCCCTGCCGGATCTCCGAAACCGCATTCGCGTCGGATCCTGGCGTGCGTCCATTCCGCAAGCGCTTCCGCCATCTGAACAGCAAGGCCATGGAAAAACAGGTAATCGCTGTAGGCGTCCGCTTTGAACAACGACTGGCTGAACTCGCTGGCCACGTCCCCCATGGTGACGGCCTGCATGGGGAGCAGATCGGTCGCTCGACCGTTGTCGAGATCTCGATAAAAATCAGCGATGCAGTAACGGTTCCCGCTTCTTTGGCGGGGGAGCTCAAAGCGTCCAAGCCGTTGTTCCGACTCGGGATCGAACACCACAAGATCGTTCCCATCCCGTCCGCAGGGGAAGTAGCCGTAGGCGACAGCTGGCTTCAGCAACCCTTCACCCAGTGCACGTTCGAGCCAGGACTGGAGGATGGGCTCAGCCTTCTCGGCCAGATCCGCCTCGTAGTCTTCCCGCGGCTGGTCCTTGGCTTTGCGCATCTGCCACTGACCCGCGAAGAGTGCCTGACGGTCGAGATACCCAACGACCTCCTCGAGGGGAATGCTGGTGTCGCGCAGCAGGCTCGCTCCGAGGAACGGTGCTGCGATTGCAGTCTCGGCAGGGACTGCCGCTGATCGGTCGAAACTGATGGGTGCGGTCTCCGCCTCCGGAGCTTTCGATTCGACATTTTCGGTGTCTCGTTCGTGAGACTCCTGCTCCTGCGTGCCGCCGAGGGAGACTCCCTCTGGCGTTCCCTGCAGGAAACCCTCGAGGTTGTCCCATGAATTCTCCGATCGTGCTTTCACATACGCGTCCATAAAACGCAGGTCTGTGAAGGCATCGCGGCCATAAATCACTTTTCCATTGTAGACATCGCTGCAGTCTTTGTTGACAAACCTTGGCGTCAGAGCAGCTCCACCAAGGACAACCGGCACCGAAATCCCGGCCTCGTTGAAAGCCTGAAGATTGTCTTTCATGAAGGCCGTTGATTTCACGAGCAGGCCACTCATGGCGATGCAGTCAGCTTGATGAATCTTCTGCGCTTCGATGATGGCGCTGACATCCTGTTTGATGCCAAGGTTGATCACCTCATAGCCGTTATTTGTGAGAATGATATCAACAAGATTTTTGCCAATGTCATGAACATCCCCTTTCACGGTGGCAATAAGGAATTTGGCCTTCGCTGAACGTTCCCCCTCACTTTTCTCCATATAAGGCTCAAGAAATGCCACGGCAGCTTTCATGGTTTCCGCCGACTGGAGCACGAATGGCAGCTGCATCTGCCCTGAACCAAACAGTTCTCCGACCACCTTCATTCCATCCAGGAGGAAGGTGTTGACGATGTCGAGGGGGGCATGGGTTTGCAACCCCAGGGTGAGTGCTTCCTCCAGGCCGATTCGTTCTCCGTCAATGATGTGTTGTTTCAGTCTCTCTTCGATCGGGAGATCACTCAGGCTCGGCCCAGAAGAGCGGGCGTCCTTGGTGCTGACACCTTCGAACAGAGTTGTCAGTTCGGTGAGGGGGTCATAGGTGCAGACGTCACCTTCAAATCGCCGACGATCGTTGATGAGATCCCGGCACACCGACTGATGCTCCTCACTGATTTTGATCAGGGGAAGGATCTTGGCGGGCGACACGATGGCTGCGTCCATGCCCGCTTCGCAGCAGTCGTGCAGAAAGACGGAATTGAGCGTGATGCGTGCAGCCGGCGACAGACCGAAGCTGACATTGGAGACACCCAGTACGACGTGCACACCCGGCAGATCCTCGCGGATGCGACGAATGGATTCGATGGTCTCAATGGCGTTCCGGCGGTCTTCTTCGATTCCCGTTGAAATCGGCAATGCCAGAGGGTCGTAAAAGATCTCCCGCGCTGGAATTCCATACTCCACGGCATCTCGGTACGCTCGCTTGGCGATCGCGAGTTTCTTTTCAGCTGTCCGCGCCATTCCGTCTTCGTCAATGGTGCCAACCACGACACCTGCGCCGTAACGCTTGGCCAACTCCAGAACCTTGAAGAAGCGCTCATCACCATCTTCGTAGTTGGTTGAGTTGAGGATGCACTTGCCTCCGGCAACCTTCAGACCAGCCTCCATCTTCTGCCATTCGGTTGAGTCGAGCATCAACGGCAGGTTGATATTGGTGACAACGCGAGACACCAACTCACGCATATCACTTTCGCCATCTCTTCCCACGTAATCGACGTTGACGTCGAGAACATGGGCATTTTCCTTCACCTGCCCTCGTGCCACCGCCACAAGTCCGTCCCAGTCCTCTTCGTTGAGAAGCTCGCGCACTTTTCTGGAGCCGCTGGCATTGAGACGTTCGCCAATAATCAGAAAGGAGTTGTCCTGGTGATAGTTGGTTGCTCCGTAGATGGATGAAGCCGATGGTTCATATTTGAGCGCGATTCTTTCCTGATGATTGCGCCGGATCGCCCGCTCGGCGGGTTTCAGCTCTTCGGAAAGTTCCGAGAGTGCCCTGATATGGGCCGGAGTCGTCCCGCAACAACCTCCGATCACCTGCACGCCGAGGTCTTCAACAAAATGCATCAACTGCATCTTCAGCTCAAGGGGCTGCAGCCGGTAATGGGCGACGCCTCCGACATTCTCTGGAAGTCCGGCGTTGGGAATGCAGCTGACGACAAACGGGGAATGATCAGAGAGATAGCGGATGTGCTCCTTCATCTGCTCCGGTCCCGTCGCGCAGTTCAGACCGAGGATGTCGATCGGGAATGGTTCCAGAATCGAAACGACGGCAGCGATGTCTGATCCAACCAGCATGGTGCCGGTGGTCTCCATCGTGACCGACACCATCAGGGGTCGCCGTTCGTTGCGTCGTTCGAAAGCCTCCATGACGCCCTGCAGGGCTGCCTTGATCTGCAGAACGTCCTGACAGGTTTCGATGATGAAGAGATCGACACCACCAACCAGGAGCCCTTCCGCCTGTTCGCAGTACGCCGTTTTGAGGGTGTCGAAATCAATGTGTCCGAGCGTGGGCAGTTTCGTCGTGGGCCCCATTGAGCCGGCCACGAAGCGCGGTTTGGCTGCCGTTGAGAATTGATCCGCCATCTGGCGCGCCAGCTCCGCAGCTCTGCGATTCAGTTCGAACGCCTGATCCTCAAGGCCGTACTCAGCCAGCACCACACTGGCGGCACCGAACGTATCCGTTTCAATCACATCGCAGCCCGCTTCCAGGAACTGCCTGTGAACATCCTGCACAGCGTCCGGCCGCGTCACCACCAGGTGCTCGTTGCAGCCCTCCAGTTCCTCTCCACCGAAATCCTCGGCAGTCAGGTCCATCTGCTGCAGCGATGTTCCGGTGGCGCCATCGAAGACCAGAACCGGGCGCTCGGACGAATGCAGATGGTCCAGGAAGCGGGACTGCTGTGACGTAACCGTTCCTGTTTTCATCCGTCCCAGAACTGACCGAGACATCCTAAGGAGCCGATTCAGCCGTTCAGATCGATTCGGGTGACCCAGTGTTCGTAGTCGGGATCCCTTCCCTCTGTGATCGCGATCAACTTGGTTCGGAGTGCTTCCATCACCGGTCGTCTGTCGGACAGGACCGTGGTTTCCAGTTGACGAATCGGGCTGATCTTGGCCGCCGTACCGGTCAGGAACACCTCATCGGCGATGAAGAGTTCCGTTTTGTCGACCGGACGTTCGACCACATCGATTCCCATCCCCTTCGCCAGCTCAATGACGCTGGCCCGGGTGATCCCCTCGAGAATGTCCTGGTCCACGCCTGGTGTGATCAGCTGACCATCACGGACGATGAAGAGGTTCATGCCACTGGCTTCACTCACTTTGCCGCGGGTATTGAGCAGCAGTGCTTCGTCGAATCCGCTGGCCACTGCCTCCGACTTCGCCAGGGAGCTGGTGATGTAGGCACCGCTGATCTTGCCGCGCAGAGGCAGGGAGCGATCCTCCTGCCGTGTCCAGCTGCTGATGCGGCAACTGACCCCTTCAGGCGATAGGTAGTCGCCAAGCTCTAGGCCATAAATCAGGAAATCCGTCTCGATGTTGTGGAGGCGGGGGGCGATGCCCAGATCACTGGTGTAAACGAAAGGACGTAGATAGATCGACGTGCTGGGTTTGTTGGCCTGAAGAACGGCTGTGAGTGCCGACATCACGGTCTCCTCACTCAGGTCCGTCAGGAGAAGCTTGGCGCTCTGGCTGAGACGGCGGGCGTGGCGATCGGCTCGGAACAGCAGCATCCCGCCGGGCTTCACGGGATCGGGGATGGCACGCATGCCTCCGAAGGCTCCCGTGCCGTAGTGCAGGGCGTGGGTGGCGACGGAGACCTTGGCGTCCTCGAAAGGCACACAGCGGCCCTCAAACCAGGCAAAGGGCAGGAACTGATGCATGGCTGAAATGGCCGATGCGTGAATCTTCTCACCCACGCCTGCTGCACCGCTGATGAGAATGGGGCGATGCACCGACTCAGCAGTCTTCCCGGCGGCGATTTCAGTGAGGACATCTCACTGGTGGAGCAGCCCACCGCCCCGGTGCTGCTGCTGACGAGTGCGGCCACGGATCTGTCGACCCTCTGCCGCTGTCTTGAGCAGCCTGGAACTCGGGAGTGGCGCGGTCGGATCCGCGCGCTTCCCCTGGTCAGCCTCAGCCATCCGGCTCAGATTGATCACTACCTCGGCACCACGGGCCAGCATGCCGGTCTCATCGTGGTGCGCCTTCTGGGTGGGCGCGGTCACTGGTCGTACGGCCTCGAGCAGGTCCAGGCCTGGCAGCGGGCGGCTGCGGGACGTTCACTCGTGGTTCTTGCCGGCACCACCGACCAGGATGACCTTCTTCACCCCCTGAGTTCGGTCCCCACCGACCTCTGTGACCGCTTGGCGCTCCTGCTCCGGGAGGGCGGGGTCGACAACATGACCTCCGTGCTCCGCGCCTGCGAAGAGCTGCTGTCCGGGAGATCTCCCGATCCCGCGACGCTGTCCTGTCGCCGGCTGGACGATCCCTCACCATGGGATTGGCGCGACGAGACGGGTCCGAGAGTCGGTGTCGTGCTGTATCGGGCCCAGTTCCGATCGGGTGACCAGCAGCTGGCGGAGGCGCTGCTGCAGTCACTGCGCCAGGAGGGCCTCTCTCCCCGTGCACTCTGGGTCAGCAGCCTGCGTGATCCGGCGGTTCAGGATGGCGTGCTGAGACACTTCCGCCAGCAGCGCACGGAGGTGGTGATCACGGCCACATCCTTTGCCTCGGTGCAATTCGAACAGGCTGGGTTTGGCGCTCCCCTCTGGGACCAACTGGATCAACCCGTTCTCCAGCTCCTGAGCAGCAGCAGTCCACGACGTCTGTGGGCTGAGGGCACACGCGGTCTCGATCCACTGGACCTTTCCCTCCAGGTGGTGCTTCCCGAGCTGGATGGCCGTATCACGACACGGATCGGTGGGTTTCGTGACGTGGATCGTCTTGATCCGCATCTCGCGACGGCAGTGCCACGGACTTCCCCGGATCACACCGGTCTGTGCTGGGTTGCGAGCCATGCCCGGGCCTGGGCGGAGCTTCGACTGACAGCGCCGGAGCGTCGCAGGGTCGGTGTCGTGGTGGCGAACTACCCGGTCCGTGACGGGCGGCTGGCCAACGGGGTCGGCCTCGATACTCCTGCAAGTCTCGTCAACCTCCTGCACTGGATGCAGGACGCCGGGTATCTGCTCGGTGAGGAGCCGTTACCCAGCTGCAGCGACGCGCTCATGGGCCTCTTGACGGCAACTCGCACCAACGATCCCGAGTCGCACCATCGCCCAGCGCTGACCCACCTCCCGCTGGGGACCTATCTCCGTTGGTGGAGAACGCTTCCACGGGAAGCGCGAACGACGATCGAGGCACGCTGGGGGCCTCCTGAATCTGCAGTCGACCTGGAGCCCGATGGCTTCCCGATCCACGGGATCGTGTTCGGGCACACATGCGTGCTGGTGCAACCGAGTCGCGGCTATGACCCGGATCAGGTGAGTGACCTTCATTCCCCGGATCTTCCCCCTCCTCACCGCTATCTCGCGCAGTACCTCTGGATGCGCGAAGTGCACGGAACCCAGATGCTGGTGCATCTCGGAAAGCATGGAAGTGCGGAGTGGCTCCCTGGCAAGTCAGTCGGACTGAGTGAAGGGTGCGGCCCAGCCCTCGCCCTGGGGCCCATTCCCCATGTTTATCCCTTCATCGTCAATGATCCGGGCGAGGGCTCGCAGGCCAAGCGCCGTGGCCATGCCGTGATTCTTGACCACCTGACGCCGCCTCTCGGCAAAGCCGGCAGCCATGGAGCGATGGAGACGCTTGAGGCTCTGCTCGATGAGTACGTGGAGGCCAATCAGCTGGGAGCGGACCGCAGTGCCTCGCTCAATCAGCAGCTCCTGGATCTGCTCCGATCTCAGAACTGGCCTGGTCTACCAGCTGCATTGACAAAGTCCGACCTGGATCCTGACGTGTTTGAAAGCGACTGCTGGACCAGTTGCCTTGATCAGGTGGAGACCTATCTCTGTGAACTCAAGGAGGCTCAGATCCGCACCGGTCTCCATCGTCTTGGTGTGCAGCCCGGTCCCGCCGCCCTTGTTGAGTTGACCCTGGCCATTAGCAGGGCCCCCGTTGCCGACCTGCCAGGCCTCACCCAGCGACTGGCCAGGGTGCTGGGTCTGTCGCTCGATCCCTGGTGTGATGAGGATGGCGCTCCGCTGTCCGAGTCCGACCGCACAGCCCTCACGACCTGGTGTGACCCATCACCTCGGCGGACGTCCGATGCCCTGCTTTATCTGGACGCGCAGGCTTCACTCGTGATCCGTCACTGTCGTTCTTCTCTCTCAGACAACGAGCGGGATCGTCTGCATCCCGCGATCGCCGAATGGCTGGAGGGAGAGAACGATCCGGTTCTCGTTCATCTTCGTGACGACCTCATTCCTCGGCTGGATGCGTCTGCGGATCAGGAACGCAAGGCGCTGCTCCGCGCCCTTGAGGGGCGTCGCCTCGCCAGCGGTCCGTCCGGTGCCCCAACCCGCGGCCGTCCCGATGTTCTGCCGACAGGGCGCAACTTCTATTCGGTTGACTTGCGTGGGCTGCCCACTGAGGCCGCCTGGGACCTTGGACGCCGCAGTGCGGAACGGCTTCTTGATCTTTACCTGCTGGAAGAGGGAGAACCCCTCAGGCATCTCGCCCTGTCGGTCTGGGGAACCGCGACGATGCGCAACGGTGGTGAAGACATCGCCCAACTGCTTGCCCTGATCGGAGTCCGTCCTGTCTGGGATGGTCCGACCCGTCGCATGGTGGATCTCGAGTTGATACCACCGTCGTTACTTGGTCGTCCCAGGGTTGACGTCACCCTCAGGATGTCCGGCCTGTTTCGTGATGCCTTCCCGCAACTCATCGCGTGGGTGCATCGTGCCCAGTCACTCGTCGCGTCCCTCGACGAACCCGACTCCATCAATCCCCTTGCCGCTTTGAGCCGTTCGGAAGGTCCCCAGGCGCGGATTTTCGGGTCAGCCCCCGGTGCCTATGGGGCTGGCCTTCAGGCTCTGATCGACTCGGGTCAGTGGGATCAACGCCGTGAACTTGGGGAGGCTTATCTGGAGTGGAGTCAGTGGCGTTATGACGGCGCCGCCCAACCCATACGCGATCGTGACGCGCTGGAGACAACGTTGCGCCGCGTTCAGGTGGTCCTGCACAACCAGGACAACAGGGAACACGATCTCCTGGATTCCGATGACTACTACCAATTCCATGGCGGCCTTGCTGCTGCGGTCACGGCCCTCACGGGGTCCACGCCCAGTCTTTGGTTCGCCGATCACTCAAGGCAGAACCGCCTGAGAATTCATCCTCTCAGCAAGGAAATTGACAAGGTGGTGCGCAGCCGACTGCTCAATCCCCGCTGGATCAGGGGCATGCAGGAGCACGGGTACAAGGGGGCTTTCGAGATGGCTGCAAGCCTCGACTATCTCTTTGCCTATGACGCTGCGTGCGGTGTTGTGCCTGACTGGTGCTACGAGGCCATCCAGACAAGCTGGTTGGCCGAGGATGAGTCACGCAACTTCCTGATGCAGCACAACCCATGGGCGTTGAGAGACATGGCAGAACGGTTGCTCGAAGCATCCAACCGAGGTCTCTGGACTCCTATGGAGGAGATCAAGAACCAGCTTCGATCACTGGTTCTTGAGGCCGAAGCTGCCGTTGAGTCGGGACGATGACTTACTTGTTCAGATCCTTGACCATGGCGCGGAAGGGATCGATGGATCCTGGCTTCGAGGAGCCTGCACCTGCCTTCGCAGCGGTTTGATCAGCCTTGGGTTCAGGCTTGAGGTCTGCTTTTCTGGCCACTGGAGCGGCGTCAGGAGCTGCCGGAACATTGGTGCCACTGAGAGCACTGCCTTTGAGGCGCTGCTGCAGCTCCTCCTTGGTCATCGCTTCAGCAAAGGTTTTCTTGACCGGCTTCGGTACACCACCCGTAACCGAGGCGACCTCCACTTTGCTGGTGGTTCCGCCGAGGCCCTCAGACATGGTGTCGACCGACATGTCTTCGGCAGCGACCTCAGTGATGAGTTCCTTGCCCCCTGGATTGTCAGCGGTGCCAGGGAATGTGCGGCGGATGGTCTTGGCCTCGCGCATGTAGTCCCTGTCACCGAGGGATGACGATGCGTCGCTGTCCAGAAAGAAGGCTTCCTCCTTCTTGGGCGCCTCGGGTTTCCGTTGGTTGTCACCACCGGTGTTGGATCCCGAGTTCAGCAGACGATCAAAGAGGCCCATGCCTGGGAATCATGTTCTCCGTCGAACTTAGCGGCCTTTGAGGTCATATCCGTGGGTGTCGGTTCCACACGTACGCAAAAGACCAAGGTTCTTCAGCTGCAGATCGATTGCTTCACAGATCACAGGGCTTGGAGACCAGTGGGTCTGCATGTCGTAGTCGTACCAGACTTCAGCTCCATCGATCCCCAACCCCGCGGCGGCCTTGATCAGCGACGCATGGTCGAGCCGGTAACGGGCTGGGTGGGCCAGCACCGCAAGTCCGCCAGCCGCATGAATCGCTGCGACGACGGCTTCGGCACGAAGCGCTTCTCCGACCACGGCATCTCCCTGGTTGTAACGGTGAAGGGATCGGTGACCCTGTTCAAATCCAAGGGCGAGGACATGCACAAGGCATCCCTTCAGGAGGCAGCTGATCTCCATGCCGGTCCAGAAGGTGGGAACGTCTCGACCCGCTGATCGTTCCTCCTCCCTCCAGCTGATGATCTGCGGGTAGGCGGCCGAGCTGTGGTGATCCGTCACCGCGACATGCTGAAGACCGAGAGTCTGGGCCTGGCGCGCCAGCTCAACAGGCAGAAGACTGCCGTCACTGCACTGGGTATGGCAGTGAAAATTGAAACGTCCCGGACAACTTTCTCTGTCAACGGTGGCCAGAACTTCAGCAAGAGGGTGTTGGTCAGCCGGCATGGCCCTCCGCGGCATTCTCCGATTCCCGGCGCAGTCGTCTCCAGCGGGCATAGAACTGAATCGAGGCGGCCATGAAGACAACGAGCCCAACAACAAACCAGGTGGCCGCTCCAGTTGGGAAGGATGACTTGAACACCACCAGCATCACCACGATGACCAGCAGCAGGGTTGGAAGTTCGTTGAGTGCCCTCAGCTGTTTGCCGCTCCAATGGCAGGTCCCCGCCTGCAGCTGACCCATCAACCGGTAACAGAACCAGTGATAGAACAGCAAGGCTGCCACGAAGGCGAGTTTCGCGTGCATCCAGGTCTGGTGAAGCCAGGTTGGCTGCGCGATCAGCAATCCGGCAGCCATCGTGACGGCCACAACCATCCCGGGGGTCGTGATGATGTTGGCCAGGCGTTTCTCCATCAGGGCGTACTGCGCTTTGAAAGGCTCGCGCAGTTCAGCTGAAAGCTCTTCGGCTTCCACGTGATAGATGAAGAGTCTGACCAGATAGAAAAGACCGGCGAACCACACAACGACCCCCACGATGTGGAGGGTCTTGAACCACAGATAGGACTCCGGTGGCAACGTCATGGCTGTCTCGACAACGCCAAGACCTTAGAGACCGCTCATCCGAGCGCGTCAAGGAACTGTGATGCCCGTTCTTGATGCTGTCGCAGTTTGTCCTCTGACATGCGATCCAGGTTCCGGGCCATCATCGCGAGCCTGTACTGGCTTCTGAAAAACGACTTGTGCTGGTGGATGAAGCTCCAGAACAGTCCATCCCAGATGTCGCACCAGTCACCTTTGGGGTAGTCGGACATCTTCCTGACGTAATTGGACCCGGAGAGATAAGGCTTGGTTGTGAACAGCCCTCCATCCGCGAACTGGCTCATTCCGTACACGTTCGGAACCATGACCCAGTCGTAGGCATCCACGAACAGATCCATGAACCACTGATAGACGCGATCCGGATGGAAGCCGCTCAGCAGCATCACATTGCCGATCAGCATCAGGCGCTCGATGTGATGACACCAGCCGGTGTCAAGGGCGTGGCGAATGGCATCGTCAATCGGAGGCAGCCCGGTTGTTGCTGTGTAGAACGCATCCGGAATCGCTCGATCCTTGAATCCCCAGAAGTTGGTGGTGCGCATCTGAACACCGTGACGGCGGTACATCGCCGCCATGAATTCGCGCCAGCCGATGATCTGTCGCACGAATCCTTCGAGCGAATTCAGGGGGATGTCTCGATCCTGGGCCGCGTCAAGGGCTTTGTTCAGCACCTGTTCGGGAGTGAGAAGTCCGATGTTCAGCATCGGGGTGAGCAGTCCGTGCCACATCACACGGTGATGGCGGCTGATGGCATCCTCGTAGTCCCCGAACTGGGCGAAACGCTGGGTCAGAAACCGATCCAACCAACGCTCTGCCTGGTCATGGGTCACGGGATAACGGAAGGATCCTGCTGATCCGATCAGGTTCAGCTTTTCGGTCTCGAGCTCGGAAAGGGTTGCGTTGATCACCGCGCTGGCGTGGTCGCAACCTGGTTCAGCAGGCACAGCGATGCCCTTCGGCAGTTTCTTCCGGTTCTCGGCATCGAAGCTCCACTGACCACCGATCGGGCCGCCATCGGGAGTGAGAAGCACAGTCATGCGCTTTCTCTGCATTTCATAAAAGCGAGCCATGAACGGCTTGCGTCCACCGCCGAAGTGCTCGTCGATCACCTCCGGCGGTGTCAGCAGCAATGGGGTTTGCGTGATCACAAGCCCTCCACCGAGGGAGTCGATGTGCCGACTCAGACGCCGCTGCAACAGATCATCCACGGGATCCGCGAGGTGAAATCGCCTGAATCCTGCGTTCCAGAGCAGGTCGATGTGCCCCTGTGTGGACGCGGCACGGTTGTGCCGTTGGTAGAGGACCTTGATTCCGCGCTCCCGGAGTGTCTCGCTGTAGGCCTCCATCGAGAGCCGATGCAGGAGAGCCCGCTGGCGATGGATGCGTCCGGGCCAACGGGGATCCGTCCCGAACAGAAGGGGATCTTCCACAAGGGCCACGGGACGTCCTGGCTCAACAGCCGGATGGTCCAGGAACAACTGGTGCGGGTAGATGAGAGTGAGTTCCATGCGTGATGCTGCCCGCTTCTGTGACGTTCAGGGATCAGGAGACGTACTGGCAGAGCCGTCGACCCAGTGCGGTTGCGTAACTGCGATCCACCAGCCCCGCCCGTGGGCTCATGATTCCGGCACGACAATCGAGCACGACCTTCTCCCGGTGGCCCTGCTGATCTTCGAGCCTCACCAGCAGCTGCCAGTGATTCTTGGCGCTCCGGGTGACTGCGTCGGCACAGACCGGACCGGTGCAGAGCCCCGGGGACGCCGCCGTCGGATGCGGA
>JBGKDM010000133.1:0-4269 GCA_042954165.1 Synechococcus sp. | reverse complement strand
CAGGTGTGGTGGCTGAGTCGCTGGAGCAGGTTGCTGACCTGTTTGGGCGGGCGCGACTGGTTCTCCCCATGCGTCTCCATGCTCTGATTCTTGCGCAGTTGGCCGATGCACCCTGCGCTGCGCTCAGTTATGACCCCAAAGTTGCGGCGGCGGCTGCCATGGCTGGGGTTGACTGTGTCGATCTACGCGCACTCCCCTCGCGAGAAACCCTGGTGCAACGCTGGACAGCCCAACTGACTGCTCCCATCAACAGAGCAACGCTGGACCGGATCAGGCGAGAGGCGTCGACGCATGAGGATCTGCTCCGACAGGCACTGCAAGCAGTACGGCGCTAGTCGTTCAGCCGATCCCCAGTCGCGCTGTCGAAGCGGTGTTCATCCTGCTGGGCCCAGCCGACGGACAGTGCTTCAGGCACCGACTGGTCCGCTGACGTGAGCATCCTGAGCAGGCCGAGATCTGACTCCAGCGTGAGGATCTGACTGGACCCCAGCCATTCCCTGTGCTGCACTCGGCAGCGCAAACCCTGCGGGGTAATGGCAAGGCATTCCGGTCGAATGGCGCGGATCACGCCTTCGCTGACAGGCAGAACGTTGATCTGCGGTCGACCGATGAACTGAGCGACAAAGAGGGTCTGTGGTTTCTGATAGAGCTGTTTCGGGCTTGCCACCTGTTCGATCCGCCCCTTGTTCAGCACGGCGATCCGATCGGCCATCGCCATGGCCTCATGCTGATCGTGGGTCACATAGACCACGGGTTTGCGATCACGGAGGACCAGTCTGCGCAGTTGTGGTCGCAGATCCTCCCGTAACTGAGCATCCAGATTGCTCATCGGTTCGTCGAGCAAATAAACGAGCGGATCCCTCAGGAGAGCTCTGGCCAGGGCCACACGTTGACGTTGTCCGCCCGACAACAGGCCTGGTTTCTTGGTGACCTGATCCTCGAGCTGCACCAACTGGAGCACCTCCTGAACACGCTTGAGGCGATCCGCCGGCGAAATCCCCCGCACCTTGAGGCCGAGTTCAAGATTCGCACCCACGGACAGGTGAGGGAACAGTGCGTAGCTCTGGAACACCATGCCCACCTTGCGGTCGATTGGAGGTGTGCGGGTGACGTCAACGCCATCGAGAACAATGCGACCTTCCGTGGGTTGGTCGAGCCCAGCGATCAGACGAAGCGTGGTGCTTTTGCCACAACCGCTTGGGCCGACAAGAGCGAGACATTCACCCTCCTCGACGGACAGGGACAGCTGCCGCAGAATCCAGCGTCCATCGACATGACGTCCGAGATTGGTCAGTTCAAGACTCATCCTTTGACAGCTCCTCGGGTCAGGCCGGAAACGATTGATCGCTGAAACACCAGCACCAGAAGCACAAGCGGAACTGATGCCAGAACCGTTGCTGCGGCATAGGCGCCGTAGGGAACGCTGTAGATGGAGGAGCCAGCGAGACGGGCCATGGCAACTGGAAGCGTGAGCAGTGACGCATCACTGATCCAGGTCAGAGCGATCGGATATTCATTCCAGGAAAACAGAAAGACGAGAATCGCGGTGCTGGTTGTTGCAGGTGCCAGCAACGGCACAAGAACCCATCGCAGTCGTTGCCAGAGACCAAGACCTTCCAGCTTTGCAGCGTCTTCCAGATCGGAGGGGAGATCCTGAAAGGCTGCCAGCAGAAGCAGCAAAGCCAGGGGTTGGGACAGGGCTGCGTACGGCACCATCAAGGCAACCAGACTGTTGCCCAGATGCAGGGTGCGGGCAACATCCAGCAAGGCAAGAAAGAGAAGCACATAGGGGAAGAGGGCGGCCGCAATCAGAGTGCCGCGGGCGATCAATCCGACCCGGGTTCGAAGTTTGCTCAAGGCATAGGCCGCAGGCGTTGCGATGAGGAGCGTCAGCACCGTGCTGCCCGTCCCCACAATCAGACTGTTCAGCAGATAGCGCCAGAACGGTGGTGTGCCTGTGAGCACGCTCCTGTAATGGGAAAGGGTCCACCGATTCGGCACGGAGGCGAACGGGGTGATCAGAGCCTCATCACTGCTGAAGGAGGTGTAGAGCTGCCAGAGCAGAGGGCCCAGAGACCAGGCCAACAACAGCAGAACAAGACCACGGCGAAGGCTGCTGTTCATCTCAATGCGCTCCGATCCGACGTTGCAGCTGCCCATAGATGAACCAGAACCCGGCGCTGAGCAGAACGAGCAGGCCAAAGCTGCCGATCATGACCGTGGCGCTGTATCCGAAGTCAAGAAAACGCATGGCATTGAGGTAGGCATAGAGCGCAAGGCTTTCCGTACTGCTTGCGGGGCCACCTCCTGTCATCACTTGAATCAGGTCGAAGACACCGAAGGCCTGGGCAAGGCGGAACAAAACGGCAAGAGCGATATACGGCTGCAACAGGGGAAGGGTGATGCGCAGCAGACAGGAGCGACTTGTCGCCCCCTCCAGTCTCAGTGCTTCATAAAGGTCAGACGGGATCGTCTGAAGGCCTGCAAGGAGAATCAAGGCCGCAAACGGCGTGGTCTTCCAGACATCGCCGACAACGGTTGCCAGCCAGGTGATCGCGGGATCACCGAGAAAATTCACCGGAGCAAGACCGATAAGGTCGGCCAACTGATTCAGGGGGCCATAGGGATTGTTGAAAATCCATCGCCACCCGAGTGCCATCACTGTGGTCGGCAAGGCCCAGGGAATCAGGGCCATCGCTCTGACCACACCCCTGCCGCGCCATCGCTGATCGAGAAGCAGGGCGATGGCCAGGGCAAGCACAAGCTCGACACTGACAGAAACCGCTGTGAACCTGAGGGTCTGGCTGGCGTCCTGCCAGAAACGCTGATCCGAGATCAGACGCAGCCAGTTCGCTCCCTGGTTGGGCACTGCAATGAAGCCAGTCAGCACCGAGCTGGCATGGGCACTCAACCAGAGGTAATGAAGCAGTGGCGCGATGAAAACAACGCCCAGGAGCAAGCTGGCTGGCAGGAGCAGGAGAAGCAGACTCATCACGGACGATCACCTGCCGAGCGCATGATCACTGCACTTGTGTCTGCGGCACGGGCCATGCCCACGGCCGGGGTTGACTCTGTGGTGAGGACCGAGCTGAGATCCCTTTGGAGCACATCACTGACCTGTGCGTAGAGCGGTGTTTCCGGACGCGCCCTGGCGTGGTCAAGGGCGTCGGCCAGGGTCGGAAGCGTGGGGTTGATCGCAATCAGCTCAGGATCGTGAAAGAGAGCAGCCAGCGTTGGTGTGTAGCCGTAGGAGACAAGTAGCTGGCGTTGTGACTCCTCCGAGCTGAGGAAACGAATGGCCTCCGCTGTTGCTTCAGGATGTTTCGAGCCCTTGAGAAGAGCCAGTCCCCAGCTGCCGAGAGTGGCCGTTGAGTCTTGTTGGTTCAAGGCGACCATTGTTGTGATCCCGACGTTGTCCTTCACAGCACTGTCCGGTTTCTGAAGCTCAGCCCAGGCGTAGGGCCAGTTGCGCATGAAGGCGGCGTCACCCACCTTGAAACTCTGAAGCGCCTCGGGTTCGGCGAAATTGGTCACTGCCGCCGGACTGATCCCTGCTTCGATCAGGTGCCTGAGCCAGGCCGCTGCTGCATGTCCAGCGGATTGATCAAGGCCGATGGCTCGAGTCTCTGGATCAAGCCAGAACCCACCAAAGCCATCGATCACCTCAAGAAACACGCAGCTGAGGCCTTCGTACTGACGCCCTTGCCAGACATATCCCCAGGGGACCTTGCCCTCTGTTTGAAGGCTGCTGCTGATCGTTTCAAGCTCCTGCGGCGTGCGCGGGGGATGCTGCATCAAATCCGTCCGCCAGTACAGAAGCCCCATGCTGGCGACGAAGGGCCAGCGGTAGAGACGGCCCGCATAGCTGTTGCCCTGCCGGGCTCCGTCGGCCAGTTGGTCCTGATCCGCGTCACTGAACCAGGGGTCCAGGGGCTGGAGCCATCCGGCTGCTGCATATTTCGGCAGCCAGGTGACATCCATCAGCAGTCCATCGAATGGGGCATCCCCAAGCAGCAGGCTGCTGATCGCAAGATCCGAGATCGCCTCGGTTTCAAGGGGCCCTCGGGTCACCTTGAGGTGAATGCGACCTGCCTGCTGGTGGTTGAAACGTCGGACCAGATCTGCGCTGGCATCGGCGAAGGGAGCGGGCATGAGAAGGTTCACCTCCACTGCCGACGGCTGTTGAAGCGATGCGTAGGCGGACGGGAGCGTGATGAGGGTGATCACCAGGATCAGGATCCACGACCAAGTCCTTCTCCATCGAAGTCG
>JBGKDM010000132.1:0-6461 GCA_042954165.1 Synechococcus sp. | reverse complement strand
GCGACGGAAGTGTGACTGAAGCGCTACGGCTGAGTTGTCATTCCTGTCAGAGTCGGTAGAGGTTCCGATGCAGGCTTTGACTCACGACTGGGCAGCTCTGGACAGAGATCTCAGCCGGCTGCTGCCTGCCGATGCGGTGGTCCGTAAACGTCAGGAACTGCTGGCGTACGACTGTGATGGTTTAACGATTGACCGTCATCAACCGCCCCTGGCGGTGCTTCCGCGCACCACCGACGAGGTCGCCGCCGCCCTTCGCTGCTGTCGGGCCCATGGCATTCCGTTCGTCGCCAGGGGAAGCGGCACCGGCCTGTCCGGTGGTGCGGTGGCGGAACAGGAGGCGCTCCTGGTGGTGACCAGCAGGATGCGGCGAATCCTGACTGTTGATCTCCCCAACCAGACCGTCACGGTGCAGCCCGGAGTGATCAACAGCTGGGTGACGCGTGCGGTGGCGGGTGATGGCTTTTATTACGCGCCGGATCCCTCCAGCCAGGTGGTCTGCAGCATCGGCGGCAATGTGGCTGAAAACTCCGGGGGAGTCCACTGCCTCAAATACGGCGTCACCAGCAACCACGTGCTGGGGATGGAGGTGGTGCTTCCCGATGGCAGCGTCACGCATCTGGGTTCCGATCTCACGGAATCGCCGGAACTCGATCTGCGGGGAGCCTTCATCGGCAGTGAAGGCACGCTTGGGATTGCCACGTCGATCACGCTGCGACTGCTCAGGGCACCGGAGCGGGTCAGTGTGCTGCTTGCCGACTTCCCCACCATGGAGGCGGCGGGTGATGCCGTGCGCCGGGTCACGGCGGCAGGTGTGCTGCCTGCGGGCATGGAGATCATGGACAACTTCATGATCAACGCCGTCAACGATCTGTTCGGGCACGAGGAATATCCCCGGGACGCCGCTGCCGTGCTCCTGATCGAAGTGGATGGCCAGGCCGCGGAAGTGGAGGTTGCTTCCGACAGGGCGGCGTCCCTCTGCCGGGATGCCGGTGCCCGTGGGGTTCGTCGTGCGCAGGACGCGGCGGATCGCGCCCTTCTCTGGAAAGGACGCAAGTCCGCGTTCGCTGCGGTCGGTCAGATTTCGCCGACCTACTACGTGCAGGACGGTGTTGTGCCCCGCAGCAGCCTGCCAACCGTCCTGGCGGCCATTGCCGCGCTCAGCCGTGATTTCGGGCTGCCGGTTGCCAACGTGTTTCATGCCGGCGACGGCAATCTCCATCCCCTGATCCTGTACCGCCGGGATGAGCCTGGTGTCGATGAGCGGGTGAAGGCCCTGGGGGCCGCCATCCTGCGGGAATGCCTGGCGGTCGGGGGCAGCATCACCGGCGAGCACGGCGTGGGAGCTGATAAGCGGTGCTATCTCGACTGGATGTTCAGCCCGGAGGACCTCGCCACGATGCGGAGGCTGCGTCTCGCCTTTGATCCCGGGGGCCTTGCTAATCCAGGCAAGATTTTCCCCACCCCGGCAAGCTGCGCCGAGTCCTCGAGGCGGTCCGTGAGGATCAGGCCAGAAACCCAGGATGCGGACACGTCAGTGGTTGCCTTCTGAAGGGGCTGTCTGATCGTTCACCAGGCTCTGTCAGTCCTGGTTGTCCCAACCCCCATCCCAGTCCTCTCCGTCCTCGGGGGGCCAGCAGAGGTCGACCACGACGGGTGCGTGGTCACTTGGTTGCTCACGCCCGCGCTCCTGCTTGTGGATCACACAGCTGCGGGCGACGTCGAGCAGATCCTCCGAGAGATAGATGTGGTCGATCCTCCAACCTGCATCCCGGTTCCAGGCTCCGCTGCGGTAATCCCACCAGCTCCAGTGGCCGGGATCCTGTTCAAACACCCTGAAGACATCGGTCATGTCGTCTCCAAGGGCGTCGCGCAGGGCTGTTCGCTCCGCATCCGTGGCCATGATTCCCCCCGTCAGCCGATCGGGATCGTGGAGGTCACGGGCCTCCAGTCCGATGTTGAAATCGCCAACGACACAAAGGGGTTCATCCCTTTGACGGGTTGCATCCAGATAACGCTTGAGGCAACCGAGCCAGCGCAATTTGTAGGGGTATTTCTCGGATTGAAGACCGGATCCGTTCGGCACATACAGATTCACCACCCGCACGCCATCCAGAAGGCCACTGATCACCCGTTTCTGCTCCCCCAGCTCATCCGCGTCGGGATCCCCGGTGAGCTCGCCGCTGAATCCTGTGCGCACGTCGTCCAGGGGGGTCCGGCTCAGCAGCGCCACACCGTTGTACGACTTCTGGCCATGGAACTGAACCTGATAGCCGATTGATGCGAAGGCGTCCGTGGGAAACAGCGGATCATCGACCTTGGTTTCCTGCAGACAGAGCAGGTCGGGTTGGTTGTGCTCGAGCCAGGCCAGAACATGGGCCAGGCGCGTGCGAACGGAATTGACATTCCAGCTTGCGATCAGCAAGGGGGGAGGCTGCAGTCGGAATCGACCCTTAGCATTGACCCCCAACGCGGCCCGACGATGTCCTCGATGCAACGCCTCGCAGCCGTGTCCGTGATTGCCCTCAGCCTGGCCTCTGCGGCTCAGGCTCAGTCCCCGATGTCGGGCTATCAGACACCCGCTCAGCGGGAGCTTTACAACACCGAACCCGGCGCCAAGAACGATTCGGTACTGGATGCCACCAATCCCCTGGATCTGCTCAACCGCCTGCGTCAGGCCACGGCCCTCGAAGACGCCACAGATCCTGCGGATGCGATCGACGCCGCCCTCCAGGGCTGGGAGGCCCAGTCCTCCGGCACCACGCCCTAGGGGGCCTGGGGGACTGTGGTCTCCCGGTCGTCGTTCCCCAGTTCAGCCCACGTCCACAGGCCCCAGCTGGCGGCCAGGCGATCGAGATCCTCGGTTGATCCGCCGCTGGTGAGACGGGTCTGGCGGGCACGGTCAAGCAGTTCCAGGGCTTGTCTGCTGTCTCCCATGTCCTGTCGCATGAGGGCTTCGGCCAGGACTGGCCGTACGTCTTGCGGATGGGCTTCAGCCAGCTCCTTGTAGGTCTTCAGCGCTGCCTGGCTTGCGCCGCTGTTGCGTTGGAGATCAGCAAGAAGCAGGCCGATGGCAACGGCGTCGGCACCTGAGCTTCCGGCCCGAGCGGCTTCGAGCACAGGCAGGGCGTCGCTGGGCCGTCCCTGTTGCAGGCGCAGGAGGGCGAGGGCCCGGAGCACCTCCAGATCGCGGGGATGGAGGCGGGTCAGCAAGGCAAGCTGCGTTTCCGCCGCCCTGGTGTTGCCATCCCGAAGCAGGAGCTGGCTGAGCAGCAGTCGCCATCGCCATGCCTTCGGTTGAAGCTCCACCTGTTGCTGCACCAGCACGATGCTGTCGGCCAGGCGCTCCAGGGCCAGCAGCTGTTCAAGCAGAAGGCGCTCCTCCTCGCCATCGAGGGGCTGCTGCTGTCTGCGTCGGAGAAGTTCGGCGACCTGGCCATCAAGCTCAATCCGACTGGGGGTTGCCACGGACTGACCATGCATCAGTTCGCTGAGCAGCCAGCCCACCCCCAGAGCCGCGACCATCCCGCTCCCCAGCAACCAGCGTTTTCGACCTGCCACGGCGTGCTGTGTTCTGACCTGACATCCTCCAGTCTGAAGGCGCTCGCCAGCGCTGGCTAAAGTCCTTCGCGGGCCACTTCATGCCCTTTGTTTTCCATGCGCGACCATCCGATCTCCCCGGTCACCGAGCCGTTGCAATACCGGGCCATCGGCGTCGTCCGCGGCACCTACCGTCCTGAATCCGACGATCAGATCACCCGTGGTGTTCTCGTCGACGCTCAGGGACAGGAGGTGGAAGCCGTTGTGCTCGGACGCATGCTCACCCTCATGCGTCGTCACCTTGCGATGGAACATCCCCATCTCTGGGTCGTCTACCCCCGCTCGCGTGATGGCGGGCATCTTCACCTGCAGATCGCTGGAATCTGGGAGCCTTCCACGCTGGAGCGCACCGATCCTGATGCGGCTCCCAGCGCCGATCCCGTGCATGACACGCTGCCGGAAGGCGACGACTACTTCTCGATTCGGGGGGAACTGATTTTCACCCGCCCGGAGAGTGGTGAGCTTGTCGTCAAGGTGCGTCAACTGCCCCGGGCTGATGGCAGCCGTCCGCTTCCCTTCAAACTCCAGCTCAAGGGGGAGGTGCCGATTGAGGCCCTTCGTCACTTCGTCAGCCTCGATGTCCGCCGCCAGGGCCAGGATCTGGTTGTGGAGACCGTTGAGGTGATCGCGCCGATGCCCACCCGTGGTGGTAAGGGCCGTGGCAGCAAGGGACGCAGCAAGCAGCCCCAGGCCTGATGGCGTCACCACCTCCCTCCGGAAGCGGAGGCGAATCGCGGGGATCGGTCTCGGGGGAAACCGCTGGGGCCGCTGTCGCCGGGGCCACCTTGATCGCCGTGTTCGGTCCCCTGGTCGGCCTTTCCCCTGCCTGGATCGCCGTCGGACTTGGTGGGGTGTTGGTGGCACTCACCGTGGATGCCTCCCAGTGGCAGGGCCTCGGTGGGCATCTGATCGCCGAGGCCCTGCCCGGTGGTCAGAACCGTCTGCGCAGGATTGCAGCCCATGAGGCGGGCCATCTGCTGGTTGCACGCGAGAACGATCTCAAGGTGCGTCGCGTGCTGGTCGGAACCCGAGCCTGTCTGCAGGCAGGGGTGCGCAGCAACGGCGCCACGGAATTCGACCTTCCAGACAGTGTGAGGATGTCGCTCGAGGATCTGCGCCGCTGGAGCCGGGTGCTGCAGGCTGGAATCGCTGCAGAGACTCTTCTTTACGGGGCGGCCCGAGGGGGGGCTGATGACCGTGCGCTGCTGGGGCGTCTCTGGGGTCTGTCCGGCCATGACGTGGCGACCGCCCAGCGCGAGCAGCGTCGGGCGCGCCGGGAGGTCGACCAGTGGCTGCGGACTGAACGTTCAGCGCTCGAACAGTTGTCGGACCAGCTGCTGGCTTCGCCGCAGTTCAAGCCGGAGCCCCAGGCGTCGGTCAGGGGGATCGACGCCTGATGACGACCATCGTCGTCGACTGCCCCACGGGCCTTGCGGGCGACATGCTGCTCGCCGCCTGCCTCGATCTGGGCGTGCCGCGCTCCTGCATTGAGCAGCCCCTGCATGCCCTTGGCCTTGAGGGTGCTTTTCGACTTCATGTGCGTGAATCAACCAACGGCGGTCTGCGGGGTCTGCAGCTCGATGTGGAATCCACTGAGCAGGGCTCAGACCATCGTCACTGGTCCGATCTCCGGGTTCAGATCGGCCGGGCCGCGCTTGCTCCGCCTCTGAAGGAACGGGTGCTGGCTGTCTTCACGGCGCTGGCTGAGGCTGAGGCTTGCGTCCACGGCACCACACCGGATCAGGTGCATTTTCATGAGGTGGGAGCGATCGACAGCCTGGTGGATGTCGTGGGGGTGTGTGCGGCGATCACGGCTCTGGCACCCGATCGCCTGATCTGTCATGCACCGCCCGCTGGCGCCGGCACGGTCCACACGGCCCATGGCTGGCTGCCTGTACCCGTGCCAGCGGTGGTCGAGCTGGCACGCCGGCATCGGATTCCATTGCGTGCCGGTTCTGATCTGCCCGCCGGCGAACTGACCACGCCGACGGGTCTGGCATTGATGGCAGTGCTGGCCGATGCATTCACCGATGTCGGGGATCGGATGGTGGAGGCCGTCGGTCTCGGTCTCGGGCATCGCGTCCTGGATCGCCCGAATCTGCTCCGGCTGTTCAAGGTGACGGAGCTGTCAGCGCCTGCGCCTGCCGGTGAGGGGGACCCGTCGTCCGCGGCCTGGCAGGAGATCGTGGTGCAGGAGGCCTGGATCGATGACGCCACGGCGGAGGATCTGGCTGACCTCGCCGAACGGCTGCGACACGCAGGTGCGTTGGAGGTGGCGACAGCTCCCTTGCTGATGCAGAAGGCGCGTCAAGGGGTTGTGCTGACCGCACTGGTGGCACCTGAGCGGGCTGCCGCGCTCCGCCGTGTGTGGTTGTCCGCCGGCTCCACCCTGGGGGTGCGGGAGCGGTGTCAGGGGCGCTGGGTACTCCCACGTCGTGCCGGCGTCTGCCCGTCTCCATGGGGTGAGCTGCGGGCCAAGCAGGTCCGCCGCCCCGACGGTGACCTCTCGCTCAAGGTCGAGCACGATGAGCTGCGTCGCGTCAGCCTGGAGGCTGCTGTGTCGATCGATCAGGTGCGGACGGCGGTTCTGTCCCGTGCAGAGGATTTCAGGCCCCTCGAGGACTGGTGCCTGTGAGGTGGTCTCCACCGGGTGGGCTTCGCCTCTGGGTGACTGGTCTCAGTCTCGGTTTCGTTGGCTGGACCTTGTCGGGGCATCTGTCGGGATTCCAGGCTCTGACCGTGACGGCGCGGGGCTGGTGGTGGCTCGTGCTCGGCCTGGCGGTCAGCTGGCTGAGCCTGGTCATCAATGCCATCGCCTGGCGAGTTCTGGTCGCATGGCTGGGATCCCGCACCGAGGACCTGGC
>JBGKDM010000131.1:0-4535 GCA_042954165.1 Synechococcus sp. | reverse complement strand
GTGGCCATGGTGAGGGCATAGGTGCTCACCTTCAGCCCCCGGCCTGGATCAAACCCTTCACAACCGCGGATCAGTCCGAGATGGGCCTCCTGGAGCAGATCCTCCCGCTCCCCTCGTCCCCTGCCCATCTGACGCTTGGCTGCCAGATGGGCCAGTCCGAGATGGTTCAGAACCAGTTGATTCCGCGCCTTGGTGGCAGGTGGCAGGGATCGGCGGTTTTCACTGCGCAGTTGCCGGACGGTGCGTGAGGCGTTGGTGGAACTCGACATGCAGGGCGGAAAGCTCTGCGTTCAAGATCTGAAATCCGCCTCAGCTCTCCATCCCTCCAGCGGGTGAATCCTTCGACACCTCGGAGGGAAGACACTCGCGCCGCAGGGTGGCGATCAGATCCTGGCAGGACCGCATCGGCATGCCGTTGTCGAGGCTGGGTTGCAGCTCGGTCTCCAGTGCGGCGATCACCTGTTCGGCGGTCTCCCCGCGTTTGATCAACTCGCGGACCGCCAGAAGTGCTGCGTCCTCGGTGAAGCCCAGCAGATACTCCTTCAGTTGCTCTGTGGAGGCCTGGGCGATGATCGCGGCGGTTGGATTCGGCACAACGGAACGCGGCGGATCAGGGCCAATTTACGAAGTCTTCCGCTGCCAAGATCATGATGCCCATCACCAGAGTGGGGTCACCTGGTGGCGGGGCTCCAGGCATCCCCAGCGGAGCAGGGCCGGCCACTGCATCAGTCGCTGATGGATCCAGTGGTGTCCTCCGGCGTTGAGGTGGATGCCATCCGGTTCCATCCAGCCCAGCCAGTCGGCTTGCTCCTGCATCGGGCCATGCAGGGGCAGGAAGGGAACATCGGCTTCCAGGCAGGCCTCCTCCAGCTGGGCCTCGTAGAGCGCGATCGAGGCATTGTCGTACCAGAGGCATCCTGCGAAGGGCATGGCGTGCTCATCAACGGCGGTCAGGCCAAGCACCAGCACCTCGGTGCGATCCCGCACGGCCCGGATCAGTTGTTCGATGCCGAAGCGGTAGGCATCCACACTGAGTTGGGGGCGACCATCGGCACGGCCGACCCGGGCGCTGTCATTCAGTCCCACCGCCAGGAGAAGCCCCGCCGGCGTCTGACGGCGCAGTTCTCCCCGCGCGGCCCATTCGTGCTCCCAGCGCCGAGCCACCATCTCCAGCCCATCCCCTCGGACCCCGAGGGGGTAGATCACCGGTGCCTCCGGTGTCTGCATCCAGCTGCGACGCAGGCGTTCGCACCAGCCACCTCCCTCCCGGTCTCCCCATCCATAGACCCCGCTGTCACCGATCACCGTGAGTTGACGTGGTGCTGCCGGCATTCCCGATTCAGTGCGCTCGATCAGCTTTGCAGGTGCGTCAGGACAATCCCGCCGTTCCCCTCCGGAGCCAATGATCACGGAGGGCGTCGCTGGCCCATTCACCGGCCAGGGTGAGCAGGGCGAAGCAACCGAGCAGCAGGATCACAGCGGCCCAGTGAAATGAGCTGAGGGATTCAATCAGCATCCAGCCCAGTCCTGTGCCGCCGACCAGGCCCACCACGACCGTTTCCCGCAGGATCACATCCGTGCGATAGGCGCCATAGGCGAGATAGGAACGACTCTGTCTGCTGAGTCGTCCAAGCAACCAGGCCTGACGTGGGCCCGCACCCGTTGCCTTGATCGCCAGTTCCCGGTCGGGACTTTCCTGATCGAGGCCCTCGACCAGCAGTCGACCCATGACGCCCGCATTTTGAAGGCCGAGGGCCAGGGCCGCCAGCGACAACGTCGGCAGGTTGGCCAGCAACAGCATCAGCAGGGTCAACGGTGGTGGCAGCACCCGTTGCACGGTCCAGAGGGTCAGAAACACCCGTTTGGCGGTGTTCCCCGGCAGCGCCAGCAGGCATAGAGGTGGAAGGGCGATGGCGATTCCGGCCGCCAGGAGCGTCAGTCGCAGGGTCTGTTCGAGCATGGGCAGCCATGCCAGTTCAGCGGCGGCGTCGCGGAGTTGCATCACCCCAGGCAGGGGCGGCAGCATCCACTGCAGAGGCAGGTGTCCAGCCGGGTTCAGCTCTTGCAGCCAGATGACGCCCGTTGCTGCCGCCAGCATGGTGAGTGCGATCAGCCCGACCCCATGCCACTGGCTCGAATGGCGGCGCAGCCCCCGCCGCCAGATGGCAAGGCTCTGGTCCAGCAGAACGCTCAGGGCCAGCAACAACCAGAGGCCGCTCCAGAATTCCTGGAACTGCAGCGATTGCAGCGTCAGTTTCAGTTCGGTGCCGATGCCACCGAGTCCGAAGACCCCCAGCAGGGTGGCGCTGCGCAGGGCGCATTCCAACCTGTAACCGCAGTAGCTGAGCAGCACGGGTTGCAGGGGAGGGGCCAGGGTCGTCAGCAGGGCAGCAGGTGCTGACGCGCCGGTTTGAAGCGCGGCCGTCAGGCGGCGGCGGTCGAGGCTGTCGATCTGGTCACGCACAACCCGTGCCACCAGGGCGGCGTAGGGAATGGCGATGGCGGCCACAGCCACCAGGGGATGCAGTCCAAGGATCTGCAGCAGCACCAGTCCCCAGAGCAGTTCATGGATCGATCTCGGCAGGGCCAGACCACGGCGCAACACCATGGCGGGCCAGCGCGGCAGGCGACCCGCCATCCACACCACATCGCTGCTGAGGCACCCCAGCCCCACGCCGGCGAGTGTGCTCAGCCCCCAGCCGGCCAGTGCCGTTGCGAGCGTCACCTGTAGCCCGTTCCACAGCGACCGGATCAGGACCGGATCCAGGCTGGGTTGCAGTGCTCCCTGCAGACAACGCCACCAGATTTCAAGGCCGCCGCCATGGAGCCCCTGCAGGCTGACGACGGCCACAGGCACCAGGGCTAACCCCGGCAGCAGGCAGAGGAGCGGCGCGCTGGGGTGCAGCGCCTTCATCCACCGTCCTCGTTCATCGCATGTCTGCTGCTGAGGCTGTAGAGCGCGTTGAGTTGATCCTCTGAAACGCTGCCGGGCCGCGCATCGAAATGAACGCGGCCCTGCTTCATGGCGATGACGCGATCGAAGCGGTGAAGCAGATCCGGCCTGTGCAGGCAGATCACGGTGGTGCTGGGGTGCGGGGCACCACCTGGATCCTCGGCCCTGTTCAGCAGGGTCTTGAGCACATCGTCGACAAGGGCCGGATCAAGACTGGACAGGGGCTCATCCGCCAGCACCAGGCTGGGTTGCTGCCGCAGCAATCGCGCCAGGGCGACACGCTGCCGCTGACCGCCGGAGAGAGAGGTCACCCGTCGATCCAGCAGGTCCGCCGGCAGGCCTGCCCGCAGGATGCAGCGCCGGCAGGTCTCACGTTCCAGCGGGAGCAGCAGATTGACCACAGCCCAGCCCAGCGACCGGTGGCCAAGGGCGCCGATGTTCACGTTCTGGGCCACGGTCAGTTCCTCCACCAGGTGGAGCTCCTGCCAGAGGGTTCCGATCCTGCGGCGCTGGCGTCGGCTCAGCTCATGCACAGGCGTTCCTCGCCAGCGCACAGTGCCGGCATCCGGGGTCAGGCAACCGTTGGCCACGGACAGCAGACTGCTTTTCCCGGCACCGCTGGGGCCGATCAGGGCCACTGTCTCTCCGGCCCGCAGGCGCAGAGAGACAGCGTCAAGCCTTGGAGCTGCGCGACCGCCGAGGCTGATCTCGCGCAGCTCGAGCAGGACGGTCAACGGATCTTGCCCAGCTGTTTGCCAACGCTTTCGATCGACTGGTACTGCGCGGCGGTCGCTGGAATGAACCGCTCGGCGGCGAACAGGTTGAGGATGGTCTTGCCGTCACCCTTGGGTTCAATGCCCAGGATGGCCTTCTGAAGACGGGTTGTGAAACCGGTTCCGAAGCGCTGATCCAAGCCTGGACGGGCCACCCAGTGGTAGTCCACGTAGGTGGGGGTGCGCCAGATCACGACGGCCTTCTCAGGATTGACCTTGCCGTTGTTGACGTTGCTGGTCCAGACCTGCTCGTTCAGGGCTCCGGCTTCATAGGCCCCGCTCTGCACCACGGCGATCGTGGCGTCGTGACTGCCGCTGAACCCTGCCCGGCCTCCTGCGAACTCTGCCGGGCTTACCCCAGCCTGCTGAAGGAAATACTGCGGCATCAGCCGGCCGGAGGTGGAGCTTTCCGAGCCGAAACTGAACCGTTTGCCCTTCAGGGTGGTCAGACCCTCGATCGACGTGATCGGTCGCAGTCCTGACTGGGGGTTGGCAATGAAGACACTGCGGAACTTCGCATCGATATCCCGCTGGGCGATCACCTGGGCACCAGGTGTCTGGAGGCGAGCCTGCACACCGGTCAAGCCACCGAACCACACCAGATCGAGGCCTCCGGTTCGAAAGGCGCTGACCGCAGCCGGATAGTTGCTGACCGGCACGTAACGGACGGGAACGTTGAGCGTTCTGCTGAGCTCGGATGCAACCAGGCCGTAGAGGCGGTTGAGTTTCTCGGGGTTCTGATCAGGAATGGCCCCGATTCGAAGTGCTTCAGCAGCCCAGCTCGGAAGGGCCGTCGTTGTCAGGCCGCA
>JBGKDM010000130.1:0-3424 GCA_042954165.1 Synechococcus sp. | reverse complement strand
CCCAATGACGAAAGATGTCCAGCCGTGCAGGCTGCAGCGTCTTCAGGCAGGCTGACGTCGTTCATCACGCATGGAATCCATGTCACTGCTGTTCGCTTCGCAGACTGCTCCCGGCGGCCCCACAGTGATCCTCCCCGCTCTGCTGATTGCAGGCCTCCTGGTCGCGCTGTCTCAGGCCTTTGTTCCCAAAGGGGATCAGTAGGGTCCGAAGCGCGACGCGCAGGCGGCGCCACAGGTGGCCCCGAGATGGGCGGCATCAGCAGGGCTCCAGCCAGCGGCCAGCCCTGCGGTCATTCCAGCGGCGAAGCTGTCACCGCAGCCGTAGGAATCGCCCAGGTCGCCCGGTGGTTCGACCGAAACGTACCGACCACCCGGTTCGAGGCTGCCGCCCTCCTGCCCGCAGGTTCTCACCACCAGTCGTGGAGTGGTCGTCAGCTCGGTGAGATCCAGTTGCTCATCGGGGTCGAGGCCACTGCCAATCAGAGCATCGAGTTCAACATCAGCCTCCTGCAGCAAGGGCTGTCGGAGTCTTGGCGTTGCTGTCAGAACCCTGGCCTGACGTGCAAGACGAAGCCCCTGAACATCGGAGGCCGACACGAAGGCCCCGTCGCAGTGGCTGAGCAGATCCCAGGGCAGAGAATCTGAGGCTGAGGGTGTCAGTCGTTCTCCGATCACTGTGATCGCCCGGTCGCCTCCTTCGGTCGCGAGGCTGATGCCACGGCGACTGGCACAGTCACGCCAGGCCACGTGGGCGTCGACTCCGAGATCCCTGAGGCGCGAAACGCTGCGATGACCGATGGCATCGTTGCCCAGGGCTGTGAAAAACGGAATGCGCTCTCCTGTGAGTCGCGCCAGCTGGACAGCCACCACGGCTCCTGCGCCCGCGGGTTCCTCGATGCAACGCAGTGATCGACTGATCCTGCCCGGTTCGGGAAGAGAATCAACGGTGAGAAACGTGACCCACTCCTGGTGGCCCACCACGGCCAGTTTCAGCGGAGGTAAACAGCGCGAAGGGTTCAAATCCATTTCCTTGATGGCTTTCTCCTGGGGCTCAGGGGATTGGCAGGATTGACTTGGCGGCGTTGCGGAGTTGCACATTCACCTTGCCTTCCACATCGCTGACACCAACCCGTCCCTCGACCGCGAGCGGCTGTTCCGCGGGGGTTGTGATGCTGATGGCATCGCCAGACTCGCCGCTGACTGCGATCGGTGCTTCGAACGACTCGATGACGACCTTGGCCTCGACAGCCATGTCACCGACTACGGGCAGCTTCTCAACGGATTGAATGCGCACAGGCTGACGCAGGGCGTCGATGGTCAGATCACCAACCAATCGAATCGGGATCGCTGTCTCCTGGGGAAGGGCAATGGGAATGGGTTGGCGGAGAAGTTGCACCACAGCTGTCGACACAGCCCAGAGCGAGAGCACCACTGTGAGCGGCCATCGGCAGGCCATGGCCAGGCGGAACCACTGCGATGATGCAGTTGGCAAAGTCTCAGGCGCTTCCGTCATCGCAGGGCGAGTGGCAGTGCTCAGGTTTTAAGGCGAAGTGACCTGATTGACCGCGATTCGGCGTCGTTCGTTGCAGCGTTCCACACCCGCTCTTCAGAGCTCGTACTCCTCTTCGAACTGGGATAGCAGTCCGTTGTAAAGAGCCAATGTGGCCTCACTTTGTTCGGTGAAGCCTTCGATTTTGTACAGCTCATCGAGCTGTTTCGCGGCAAGGTGCACCTGGGCGAAGGCCTCGGCGTATTCGTTCTGGATGTCCTCTTCAGTGATGTCGCGGATCATCGCCGAAATGAATTCGACTTTTTTCTGCGCCGCGGCGATGTCCGCCTCCATCTCCTTGTTCAACTTGCGCCGCTTGCGGGCCATCCCAATCTCGCCAGGGCCGGTCACCTTACGACCGTCGACAGGGTCCAGAGAATGCTATGGATGAGGTCTCAGAAGCAGAACGGAAGCATCTTGGCGCTGCAGGCGGCATAGCCGTCCACGAGGGGGCCAAGTCCGATCTGATGAATGATTCCCTGGCCGGTGAGAGCCTCGGTCAGAACGCCGATCACGAAACCGAGCATGGCCGCGCGTCCGTTGAAACGTTCGGCCTGAGCCAGTTGTTCCGCATGGATGGAGCGTGCAGCACTGTCCTGAAACCACTTCTCGTTGGCCTGCATGGGAATCGCCGCGGCAATTGATGTTGCGAATTGTAACTTGCTTTTTCGGGTCTGATCGCCTTTGGTGATTCGCAAAGGGTTGGACGTCAGCGCCAATGGCAGATCGGCCCCTGGCCATGGCCGATGGCCAGCGCTTGCCTGAGTCCCTCCTTGACATAAATCCGAGCGGCAGAAATCGCCGCCGGCACGGTCTGGCCTTGGGCAAGTCCTGCTGCGATGGCCGCGGACAGGGTGCATCCCGTGCCATGGCTGTGGGGCGTCTCAACCCATCCGCCATCCAACCAGTGGATGTGTCCGTCGTAGAGGAGATCGCGACCTTCAAAGGTCGGATTGCTGCCGGTCTTGATCAGAACCGATTCAGCGCCCTGGGCATGAATCACTCGGGCAGCTCTCTCGGCATCACCGGGGCTCTTGATGGCGCTTCCACTGAGGAGCCTGGCCTCGTGAAGGTTGGGGGTGAGAACGGTGGCTTGCGGAACGAGGGTGTCCCGCAACGCCTCAACGGCTTTGGGATCCAGCAGTTCGGCGCCGGTGCGGCTCACCATCACCGGGTCGATCACATGCGGGCGCTTCCAGTTGCTCAGCGTCGTGGCGGTGATCGCAATCAGTTCGGCATTCAGCAGCATGCCGGTTTTGATTGCCGCCACATCCAGGTCTCCGCGCACGGCTTCGAGCTGGGCCAGAAGGCCTTCGGGTGGGAGGGCGTCAACCCGTGTCACCCCAAGGGTGTTCTGGGCTGTGACGCAGGTGAGTGCGGTGCAACCATGCACCGCAAACGCCATGAAAGCGCGCAGATCGGCCTGAATCCCCGCCCCTCCACCGGAATCGCTGCCGGCAATGCTGAGGGCGATCGGGGGTGTGAGGTGTGTCGGCTGAATGCTGCTGCTGGTGTTCGCTGTCATGGTTTGCGCCAGACCACGGGTTTGCGGCGTCTGGGGTACAGCTCCTTGCACATCGGACAGACCGTGCCATTGCAGCCCCGCGCGGTGCAGAACTCCCGTCCGTAAAAAATGATCTGGAGGTGGAGTTTGTTCCAGGCCTCTTCGGGAAAGAGCGCCTTGAGATCCTTTTCTGTTCTCTGCACATTGTCCCCGGCACTCAGCCCCCATCGCTGAGCCAGTCGGTGGATGTGGGTGTCGACAGGAAAGGCAGGCACCCCGAAGGCCTGTGCCATCACGACGCTTGCGGTCTTGTGGCCGACCCCAGGCAGGGCCTCCAGCTCTTCAAAGCTGGCTGGAACGATGCCGTCGTA
>JBGKDM010000129.1:0-10026 GCA_042954165.1 Synechococcus sp. | reverse complement strand
GATCCGACGCCAGTTCCCGGGGCTGATGAGGAGCGTCGTTAGGACTGCGCTGCTGTTTCGACAAGATCACGCAGCTTGGTCCTGAAATCCCCCTTGGGCATGCCCCCTTTGAGTTCACCGAGGATGCTGAAGTCGGCCTCTGGATTGTTCACGAGGAGATAGGTGGGCCAGCCCATGCCTTCCTTGTTGGGATACTGCGTCAGAAGGATTTTTCTGTAGCGCCGGTAGACCTCGGTGTCCTGGAGCATCACCGACACAAAGCAGCAACCCAGTTCCTCTGCCACGGCTGCGTCGTAGTGACTCATCCGGTGGCAGGTGCCGCAGTCATCTGAGCTGAATTTGAGCAGATGCATGGCATCAGTTCCAGGAACCGAAAACTAGCCACGTTGTTCTGATGCACCAACGCCGAGGGGTGATGGCGTAGAAAAGGTTTAGGACGCATGGGTCTCATGGCGATTCAGGAATTCATAGCCACGCCCATGGGGTCGTCAATCGAGGCCCTTGGCGGCGGTCATTACAGGGTGTGCGACTGCCGCAGTCGTTGCGCAGAGGTCGAGGGGCTCTGGACGGCAGGTGAGCTCGTGCGTGAAATGGAGTTGCGGAGCTGCTCGCCTGAGCTGATTCACCGGCAGTCCTAAAGCGTGGGGTCAGGGCAGGCGCGCTGGATGGCGTCACCCTGCTCCGGTCCGAACCCCTGCTGGCGGATCACCCAGTTCGTTGCCGCTTTCTGGGTCTGCCAGGCCTGGAGCAGCTGTTTGGCCACTTGGCGCAGTTGGCCTGGATCGCTCGTGGCATCTAGTTCCCGATTGAACTGCTCGAGGTGAAACAGCTGGGAGGTGCTGAGTTCAAATCCTGACGACATGATCGCCTCCAGAGGTTGGTGTGAAGGTATCGGCTTGAACGCCTGCGGGTGTAGCGATCTCTACCAGTTGAACGTTGTGTCAGTGTTTCGAGTTGTGTCCATGCTCGCGCCTGCGTTGGTTCAGGTGCAGATTTGTACTGGTTTTCTCGGTAGTCATGCGGCTGACCTGGGCACAACACCTGCAGGCGGCACGCACCATCGAATTGCATCATGAGGCCGATCAGGGCATGGCCCTATCGCTCCTGGGTGTCGCTCTTCTAATCCTGTCCGAGGATTTGCTCGCCCTCGAGCAACAAGCCGGATCAATTCCTCTGCCTGCTGCGGGCTTGCCTGGTGATGGGTGCTGATCGCGCGAATGATCCGGCCCCTGAGCATTCCGGTCGGGCCCAGCAGTTGATGCGCTTCGCTTTGTTCGCGCTGAGGGTGGTGGCCAGCACCGTTGCGCTTGTGTCTCTGCTGCGCTCTCAGTGGTTCGCAGGCCTCAGCGCATCGTTGGCCTGGTTTGTCTTTGTGCAGGTGGAGCGTCGAGGGTTGGCGGTTGCATCGACTGATTCCTCGTCGTCTGCGGACTCGGCGTCATCTGCAGTCTCGAGCGTTGACGCTGACTGAGCAGGGAGAGGGGTGACTCAGGCACCCCTCGTCTCAGATCCGATTGGGTTCAGATGCTGTAGCGGATTCCCCGATAGCGAAGTTCGGTGGTTTTCTGCGGCTTCAGGGCTGTGTGATGGGCGTCGATGTACTCGACACCGCGGTAGGCCTTGGCCATCAGTCGCTGAGCTTCGCTCAGTGCTGCCTGCTTGCGCATGCGGTTGCGGGTGATTTCGAGGGTGTTCATCGGGGAACTCCACAGTGCCAACGCCCCCGTTGCCTGGCGTCGGACGAACTGCAGCCCTTGGACAGGGCTCAACGTGCTTGCACTATAGGACACTTCTGTAGCTGTTGCTACTAAATGACCGTTTGGTCTGCTGCTGGGGTCTGCGGGCGGGCTCGGATGTGCGTCAATCTCAAATGGGATGAGGGGTGCTGAATGTGCGGTCGCTTTTCACTTGGCTGCAGTGTGGACCAGCTGCCTTTGCCGCTGCTGGGTCTGCTCCCTGACGAACATCGCCGCTGGTACCAGCCACGCGCCATCGTGCGGCCGTCCGAGCCTGTGCTTGCCCTGCTCCGGGACGAGGGGGTTGAGCGTGCTGCGCTCCTGCTCTGGGGGTTGCTGCCGGCATGGGTCAAGGATCCGAGTGCGGCGTCACGTCCGATTAATGCGAGATCCGAGACGGCGATGGACAAACCGAGTTTCAGGGCGGCCTGGAGGCACCGCCGTTGTCTGATTCCCGCCACAGCCTTTTACGAGAAGCGCCATGGCTTCCAACCCAGGGATGGGTCGGTGTTCTGGCTGGCGGGGCTCTGGGAGCGCTGGCTCGGTGCCGATGGCAGCGAGTTGGACACCTGCACCGTGCTGACCACGCGGCCGAACACCCTGGTGTCTCCCTGGCATCCGCGCATGCCTGTTCTCATCCCCGCTGGGCTGGAAGCGGCCTGGCTGGCTCCGGTCCATGGCGGCGAACTCCGTGCTCTGGAGAGCCTGTTGGAGCCCTGGTCGCCAGAGGGTTGGAGTCATCAGCATCATCAGCCTTCCCCTGAGCCTCCGGAGGCCCTTCAGGGAACACTGTTTTGAGCTGAGTTCTGACAGGTTGATGTGGGGCGAGGCCCTGCCTCAGGCCTCCGCACTGTCGGCGTCGATGTCCGTTCGTGTCAGGAAGCGAATCGGTACGCTGAAGGTGCAGATGGCGTGAGGATCTCCGGGGAGGATCGCGACGCAGGCGACCTCGCGATCGTTGTGACTCTGTCTGCTGTGCATGACGAAACGCGTGGCGTCTTCAACGCTCCACATCGCCTGGCCCCCGCTGCGACGTTCATCTCTGTACGTCTCCCAGAGCTCGTCGAAGGCATCGGCATCGGGCCCGTTACGGAACTCCCTCTGAGCCTGTTCCAGTCCGACGCTGTTGTAACGCGCGAAGAACCGCTGCATCAGCGGCGTGCCGATGGTGGGGGAGGCCCGTAGGACCGAGTTGATGGTGCCGACCGCCGTCACGGTCAGTCTCGCTTTGTCGTGGCGCGCATCGATCACGCCCACGGGCAGATTCAAGTCCCAGTCAGGATGCCCGCTGACCGCGCAGGCCAGGTCAAACAGGCCTGTGGCGCACTGCTTCACCAGCTCCTGGATGTGGCGCTTCTCGATCGTCAAGGTTGCCTGTCCATCCTGGAATCGTGCCCATCCTTTGCCCTGATCAGCATGCCCCGTCCGAGCGACCGCCCCACAAAAGTGTGCCCGGTCTGTGGACGTCCGTTCCAGTGGCGCAAGAAGTGGAAGGCAATCTGGGATGAGGTTCGCTACTGCTCAGACCGATGCCGCCGTCGCAAAAGCAGCGTTTCGACCGACGCCTGAACGATCGCGAAGGCGTTGGGAAACTCGCTTAGTCTCGAGCGAGTCAATGCGTGATTGCCGTTTTCATCTCGAGGCTGCTGCAAGGGGTTGTGGGGGTGGTCGTCCTGTTGACGACGGCCTGCCGTGCTCCCCTGACGACCCCCTCACAGCAGAACGCTGACCAGCGCCCCCTTGTGCTCACCACATTCACCGTGCTGGCTGACATGGCGCGGAATGTCGCGGGCGACCGTCTTCGGGTGCATTCGATCACCAAGCAGGGCGCCGAAATCCACGGCTATGAACCCACGCCCAGCGATCTTGAACAAGCAGCTTCAGCGCAGTTGATTCTTGAGAACGGTCTCGGTCTTGAACTCTGGGCGCGCCGATTCACCGCCTCTGCTGGCGACATTCCCACGATCACCCTGTCGGAGGGAATGGAGCCTCTGCTGATCGAAGGGGATGCCTATGCCGGACGTCCCAATCCCCACGCCTGGATGTCTCCCAAGCGCTCCCAGCAGTATGTGGATCGCATGGTGACGGCCTTTTCAGAGCTGGATCCCGCCGGTGCGGTGGCTTATCAGCGCAATGGTGAGAGCTATAAACGTCAGCTGGAGTCGCTGGATCAGGAGCTGCGTTCAGCCCTTGCGGAGATTCCGGAGCCTCAGCGACTGCTGGTCACCTGCGAGGGCGCGTTCACCTATCTGGCCAAGGATTACGGACTGCGCGAAGCGTATCTCTGGCCCGTCAATGCTGAGAGCCAGGCCACGCCCCGGCGGATGGCGCGTCTGATCGACACCGTTCGAGCCGCCGGTGTGCCAGCTGTGTTCTGCGAAAGCACCGTGAGCGACAAGGTTCAGCGCCAGGTGGCTGTGGCTGCGGGTGTGCGTTTTGGCGGCACGTTCTATGTGGACTCCCTTTCGGAACGCAACGGACCAGCCCCCACCCTGCTGGATCTGCAGCGCCACAATGTGAAACTCATCCGACAGGGTCTGAATCCGCAGGGTCAGTCGTTATGACGATGCGAATCGAAGCCGACCACGTCTGTGTGAGCTACAACGCCACGGTTGCGCTTCACGACGCTTCCCTGGCCCTGCCGCCCGGTTGCATCTGTGGCCTGGTCGGGATGAACGGCGCCGGCAAGTCCACATTGTTCAAGGTGCTCACCGGTTTCGTGCGACCCGCCCGTGGCCGGGTCCGCATCAACGGTCTCACCGTCGCCGAGGCCCAGCGGGAGCAGGCCGTGGCCTATGTGCCCCAGAGCGAGGGAATCGACAACAACTTCCCGGTGTCGGTCTGGGACGTGGTGATGATGGGCCGCTATGGATCGATGAATCCCCTCCGAATTCCGGGGCGTGCGGATCGCGTCGCGGTGAGGGAAGCCCTCTCACAGGTTGAATTGCTGGGCCTGAGAGATCGCCCCATCGGCGCCCTGTCAGGAGGCCAGCGCAAGCGCGCTTTCCTCGCCAGGGCCATCGCCCAGGGTGCGTCGGTGCTGCTGCTCGATGAACCCTTCAACGGTGTCGATGTGCGCACTGAAAAGCTGATGGCGGATTTGTTCCTCCGGTTCAGGGCTGAGGGACGCACGATCCTGATCTCCACCCACGATCTCAGCCATGTGCGCGAGTTCTGTGACCTCGTCGTTCTGATCAACAAAACCGTGCTCGCCTACGGCGAGACCTCGGAGGTCTTCACGCCTGAAAATCTGTCCCTCACGTTCGGTGGGGTTCGTCCCGATCTCCTCACGGGCAACAGTTCGGTCGAGAGCGGCGGCTGAGAGACTCGTCGTGCCATTGGAGGGAGGAATGCTGATCGACGTCGTGCTGGAGCCTCTGCGCCATGAATTCATGGTGCGTGCCCTGTTGATCAGTGCCCTGGTCGGGTCGGTCTGTGGTCTGTTGTCCTGCTACATGACCCTGAAGGGCTGGGCCCTGATGGGCGATGCCGTCTCCCACGCTGTCCTTCCTGGTGTGGTGCTCGCCTATGCCCTTGGCCTGCCCTTCTCCCTGGGTGCGTTTGTCTTCGGCGTGGGCTCGGTGGCCACCATCGGGTTTGTGCAGCAGAAATCCCGCATCAAGGAAGACACCGTGATCGGCCTGGTGTTCACCGGCTTCTTCGCCCTCGGTCTGGTGCTGATCTCCAGCACCCGCAGCAACATCGATCTGTCCCACATTCTGTTCGGCAACGTTCTGGGCATTTCCGGCGGTGACATTCAGCAGACGCTGCTGATCTCCGCTGTTGTCTTCAGCGTGCTTCTGCTCTTCCGGCGTGATCTGCTGATGTTCTGTTTTGACCCCACCCACGCCCGTTCCATCGGCATCAACACGGGGTTTCTCCACTACCTCCTGTTGTCGATCCTGTCCCTAGCGGCAGTGGCGGGGCTTCAGACCGTAGGGATCATTCTGGTGGTGGCGATGCTGGTGACACCCGGTGCCACCGCCTATCTCCTGACCGACCGCTTTGATCGCATGACACTGATCGCGGTTGCCAGCAGTGTGGTGTCGAGTGTGGTTGGTGTGCTGGTGAGCTACTGGACGGATCGCTCTCCCGCCGGATGCATCGTGCTGGTCCAGACCGGTCTGTTCGTCATGGCCTTCCTGTTCGCCCCCACCCATGGAATCCTCAGGCGGCGGCCCTCTCTGCTGAACTGATCGGAATGCACCTGTGATCTGCGTTCTGCCACGGTGATTCAGCTGTTCGCCCCCTGACCGTCAGAATGCAACCCAGGACGCCACATTTCGACGAGGAGCGAATCCCGATGCCCATGGTTCATTGCCGCAGCACTCGCCTGAGCGTCGTTGCGGCGGTGCTGACTCTCTGCAGCGTCAGCACCCCTGCGCTGTCCCACCATGTGCCGGGCGATGACCACACCGGCGTGGTGCTCAGCATGGATGGCATGGATGGTGCCAAGCCGGCGGCGTCAGGCGTCAGAGCTTTGTATCCGACTCAATCCGAGGCCGAGGCTGCCGCCGTGCATTTCGGCTGTGAGGGTGCCCATCAGATGGGAGAGCAATGGATGCCGTGCAGTGCGCACAACCATGGAGGGCATGCAGGCCACTGAGCCTGCCTTCAAAGCCCCATCGGCCAAGACAGGAGTCTTTCCTGCAGTAGAACGGGTTGTCGGTTCCAGGGGTGATCAGCCTCTGGAGGTAACGGGGAAAGTGTGGTGCGAATCCACCGCTGTCCCGCAGCTGTGAACCGGAGATCACCAATCTCCGACAGTCAGAACGCCCGCCGAGCCAGACCATCGACGAGGATCGATCCTTGACCACTTTTGTTTCATCCAGGTTGCCGGTGCGGATGCGTCTGGTTCCTGCAGTACTGCTTCTACTGATCGCAGGATCGCCGGCCTGGGCTCACCATCCCTTCGAGGGCGTGGCTGCTGACAAGCTCAGTGCTTTCCAGGGGTTGATCAGTGGTCTGGGGCACCCGCTTCTCGGTACGGATCACCTCCTGTTCCTCATCGCTATCGTCTTCGTCGGACTGCGTCAGCCCCTCCGCTGGGTTCTGCCCTTACTGGCTGCCGGTCTGTCGGGAAGCCTGCTGATGCAGCTTGTCCCACTGCCGGAAGCGATGACCGCTGTTGCCGAAGCCGGCGTGTCCCTGTCGCTCGCCCTTGAAGGTCTCATCGCCCTGGGTTGTCTGCCAACAGGTCTCCTGCTGCCGTTGATCGCATTGCATGGTTACCTCCTGGGCGGGATGGTGATTGGCGCTGAGCCCACACCACTGCTGGCCTACGGCGTCGGTCTGTTCTTGGCGCAGGGTGCCGTTCTTCTGACTGCTGCTCGTCTGTCCAGGACGGCCATGGCGTGGCTGGGTCAGTCAGGCCGGAATGGACTTGCCGCTCTCTGGGTCGGCTTGGGTGCTGCGTTGACCTGGTCCGCCATCACGGGCTGACCGAACGCTCGGATATGACGAACTGCAGCCACCGCATCGCACGGGTTCGATCGGCAATGAGAATGCAGGCATTGCTTGGTTGTTGACGATGCGGGTTCTGTTATCCGTTTTTGCTGCATTTCTCCTCGTGATCACAGCTCCCATGGCCGCGCTTGCAGGCGACGCTGTGAATGGTGCCAAGGTTTTCTCGGCCAATTGCGCTGCCTGTCACGCCGGCGGTGGCAATGTTGTGAATGCCGAGCACACCCTCAAGCAGAGCGACCTGCAGTCCTATCTCGCTCAGTACAACAACGACCACGAAAGCGCCATCGTGGCCCAGGTCACCTACGGCCTCAATGAGATGCCTGCGTTCATCGGCACGCTGACCGAGAATCAGATCCTCGATGTAGCGGCCTATGTCGAGACCCAGGCCAGCAACGGCTGGAGCTGAGTCCTCCCAACCCAGCACTTGAGTTCTTCGTGGTCTGCTGTCCACGTCAGACGCGATGAATCTGATCCTGCTGCGCGACACCGACCACTGGTTGTCGGAGGCTGAGGTTCGTCTTGACGACCATCGCGCCCGCCACATCCTGGGTCAGTTGCATGCGGAGGTGGGTGACACGGTCAACGTCGGTTGTCTCGATGGGTTGATCGGCGTCGGCACGCTCCGCCGTATCGACGCAGACGGTGTCATCCTTTCGGTGCAATTGAAGGAGCCCGCACCTCCACGCCACCTCTTCGACCTCGTTTTGGCCTTGCCCCGGCCCAAGATGCTGCGTCGGATCCTTCGCACCGTGGCCGAATTCGGCGTGGAGAATCTCCATCTGATCAACAGTGCGAGGGTCGAGAAGAGTTACTGGCAGACCCCCCTTCTCGATCCGGCCAGAGTCAGTGAAGCGCTTCTCGCCGGCATGGAACGGTCCCGTGACACGGTCAGTCCGAAGGTGCATCTGCATCAGCGCTTCCGGCCCTTTGTCGAAGATCAGCTGCCTGCGATCTGCGGCCAGCGTCCCTGCTGGATTGCTGACATGGGTGCCCCAGGCGCGCTTGCTGATCAGCCCAAGACGCCTGCCGTCGTGATGGTCGGTCCGGAGGGTGGCTTCGTTCCGTTTGAAATTGATCTGGCACAGGCGGTGATTGCAGAACGCGTCAACCTCGGCGTGCGGACCTTCAGCGTCGACACGGCTCTGACCGTGGTTCTCTCTCAGGCTTTGCCCGGGTCAGGTGCGAAGGTATCTGCCTGAGTCCGTTGCTTGCTTCGTCACCTTGTCGATGACCGACCCGAAAGACCCTGGATCCCTGAAAGCGCTCGTGGCCGATGTTGGTGCAGGCAACGTCATTGACGCTGAACTGCTGGACGGGTGCGCGGTGGCCGCCCATGAGCTCGATGAAATGGATGCCGATCAGGCCGCCCAGGTGGCGGCTCACTGTTTCTCCCTGCTGTTCGATCACAAGGTGACCAGCCTTGAGGGCCAGGAGGCGGATGCGGATGCGGGCTGCTGGACAGGCCTGGTGGAAGGGTTTCACTTCACCATCAGTAGGGACGCGTTCGGTGATCTTGTCCTTGATGTCCGCGATTCCGCCTGATGTCGCCCGCTGAGCTCAGGGCCGACCTGTCCGAACGTCTTGGCGAGCGTGTGATTGACCTCTTCACCCGTGAGGGAGGGGAGGTGTCAGCCCTGAGTGACCTCTACCAGCCTTCACCGGCAGGCTTCGCAGGGCGTCTGCGATTGCATGACGGAAGACTCCTGGCCTGGGACCTCTGGTTGGAGGATGGGGAGCGCTGGAATTTTTATGCCGCTCCCCTGACGGCTGAGCAGTCCCCCTAGCGCGTGCGAGCGGGCCTGCAGCCCGCTCCCGCTGCCAGATCAAGGGCGAGAATTCCGCAGGTCACCGTCATCGCTGGCACAAGAGGAAGGCATCCGGCCTGAACCGATGACGGGATCCATCCCATCGACAATCCCAGGAGCATGGTCTCGCCTGCCAGGACCGAGAGGATCGCACCGGCAATGGACCAACGCATCCCGTAGACGGCACCGACAACCATGGGAAACAGCACGGCCAGCCCGGAAAAGGCGTGGGTGGCCAGTGACAGGATCGCTTCAGGGGGATGGAGAGCGATCGCCAGTCCGCCGGCGGCCAGTGCACACACCACCACCTTGCCGACCCGGACCTGTTCGTCGAGCGGGGCCTTCGGCCGCCAGTAACGGCAGTACAGGTCTCGCGTCACCATCGAGGACAGTGCCAGCAGCTGGGAATCGAGGGTTGACATGAAGGCTGCGAGTGCGCCGACCATCACCAGACCGGCCAGCCATTCGGGGCTGTGGGCGCCCAGCATCATCGGCAGGATCTGATCGGCGGCCCGGCCTTCCAGGCCAGGGAAGCTGGCGTGCCCCCACACGCCGATCAGCACCGGGAAGATGAACAGAACGCCTGCAACGATCGGGTAGAGAACCATGGTTTGCTTCAACGACCGGTCGTCGCCTGCAGCAAAGAAGCGCATCATCAGCTGCGGAAACATCGGCAGACAGAGAGGCCAGAGCAGCAGGTAGCTCGCGAAAATCGGCAGGGAGAAAAAGCGCCCCAAGCCGGCTCCGGAGAACAGCTCAGGCGTTTGCGCCATCAGGCGTTGATTCACCTGCTCCACACCACCAAGGTTGTGGGCAATGGCTCCGAACGCCAGAGACATCAGCAGGAACATCAGAACTCCCTGGAGAACGTCGGTCAAGGCCACCGCTTTCATCCCACCGGTGACGACATACGCCACGATCACAAGCGTGAGCAAGACGGCTCCGACGCCGAACGGCACGGCTCCGCCCGTCATGCTTTCGAGCAGGTAGCCAGCGCCGATGGGCTGGAGAGCCAGGTA
>JBGKDM010000128.1:0-2935 GCA_042954165.1 Synechococcus sp. | reverse complement strand
CTTCCGTGCTGAGCAGGAAGACATCATTGAATTGTTCGCCGCGCATGGAGAGGTCACGAACTGTGCCCTTCCCCTTGAGCGAGACACGGGACGGAAACGGGGCTTCGCGTTCATTGAAATGGCCGATGACGCTGCCGAAGCCGCAGCGATCGAAGCGCTTCAGGGTGTTGAACTGATGGGTCGTCCTCTGCGGATCAACAAAGCCGAGCCCCGTGGGTCCGCCCCACGTCGCGGCGGCGGTGGCTATGGCGGCGGCGGTTACCGCGGCGGTTCCGAGTCCGGTGGTGGTTATGGCGGTGGTGGTCGCGGCGGTTATGGCGGCGGTGGCTATGGGGGTGGATCGGATGCCGGCGGCGGTTACGGCGGTGGTGGTTCCGGCGCCCGTGGCTGGGAGGACCGCAGTTTCGACGACGGACGCAGTCGTCGCCGTCGCGGCGGTGCACCCCAGGGAGACAGCTACGGCGGCTAGGACGGCGCCGCTAGGGCTGACTTTCGCCTGTCTGGTGCTTAGAGCCCAGCGTCCAGAAGTTGCCGGGCTGCCTCGTCCAGTACGGCGATATCAGCACCTTGGCGCTGTGCGTTCAATCCCAGGTTGCGGCGCCAGTGCCTGGCACCAGGCACTCCCTCCACCAGTTGAACGAGGTGACGGCAGAGATCCCAGAGCCGTCCTCCTCTGGCCAGATGGGCCTGGGCATGGGGAATCAGTCCCATCACCACCGTGGAGGCCTTGATCGTGCGTTCGGCGTCACCAAAGATGCGCTGGTCCACAGCGGACCAGCGCAGTGGATGGGCATAGGCAGCCCGGCCCACCATGGCCCCATCGCAGCATTCCAGAGCCTCAACACACTGATCCAGTGTTTCAAGCCCGCCGTTCAATTCGATGGTGAGCTCGGGGCGGCGCTGCTTCAGCGCGATCACACGCTCGTATTGCAACGGTGGAATGGTTCGGTTCTGTTTCGGATCCAGGCCCTCCAGCCAGGCCTTGCGGGCATGCACGGCAAAGCGTGTGGCACCGGCCGCGGCCACCCGGTCCACAAAAGCCTGCAGTAACGCGTCACTGTCGAGGTCATCGATGCCCACCCGGTGTTTGACGGTGACCGGAAGGCGTGAGGCTTGTCCCATCGCCTCAATGCAGCGTGCGACGCGGTCGGGTTCCGCCATCAGGCAGGCACCGAAGTTGCCTGCCTGCACCCGTGGACTCGGGCAGCCCACATTCAGGTTGATTTCGTCGTAGCCCCAGTCGGCGGCCATCCGAGCGGCTTCCGAGAGAAGTGCTGGGTCATCGCCTCCCACTTGCAGGGCGATCGGATGTTCCACGGGATCGAAATCCAGCAGCCGTTCCCGACGCTTGCTGTGGTGCAGCGCCTGGGCCACCACCATTTCGGTGTAGAGCAGTGCTCGGCTGCTGATCTGCCGCATCAGCACCCGGAAGTGGCGGTCCGTGCAGTCGAGCATCGGTGCGACGCTGAACCGCCAGGCGGGTTCCCGGTCGCTGGAGGTTGGGGAATCCATCCCTCCATTCTTCTCCTTGCAAGGACGACTGCTCCTAGAACGGAGTTGTTGATTCGTGGATGGTTGGAGCGATGGCCTCTTCCGTGCAGCATTGGTTGCTCAGCCGTCGTGCATTGCTTGTCTCAGCACTGGTCGGGACCGTGGGGGTGTTCCGAGCTCCGGAGCTGGTTCTGGCAGCGACCAAGGCAGATGACAGCGCTTGGCAGCTGAGCGATGCCGAATGGAAGCGGCGCCTTTCCCCAGAGGCCTATCGCGTGCTCCGTCAGGAGGGAACGGAACCGCCTTTCACCAGCCTTCTCAACAACGAAAAACGCTCCGGCACATTTCATTGTGCCGGTTGTGATTTGCCGTTGTTCTCCTCTGCGGCGAAGTTCGACAGTGGCACGGGTTGGCCAAGTTTCTGGCAGGGATTGCCCGGCGCGATTGCCACGAAGATAGATTTCAAGTTGATCATTCCCCGCACCGAGTACCACTGCAGCCGCTGTGGTGGTCACCAGGGCCATGTGTTCAATGACGGCCCCAAACCCACCGGCAAGCGCTTCTGCAACAACGGTGTCGCCCTCCGTTTCCAACCCTCTGCATGATCTGATCGTCGTCGGTGGTGGCCCGGCCGGCTACATGGCCGCCATCACCGCTGCCGAGCGGGGTGCGTCGCAGATCCTGGTGCTTGAAGGCACATCGGAGCCTCTTCAAAAGGTGCGTATCAGTGGCGGTGGACGTTGCAACGTCACCCATGCCTGTTGGGATCCGCATGAACTGACCACGCACTACCCCCGAGGCAGCCGTCCATTGCGGGGCCCGTTCAGTCGCTTCTCCTGCGGCGATGCCGTCAGTTGGTTCGATGCGCATGGGTTAACGCTTGTGGAGGAGTCCGACGGCCGGATGTTTCCCGTGCAGAACCGCTCGGAGGCCGTGATTCAGTGCCTGCAGAGGGCGGCGGTCGCTGCAGGCGTTCAGCTGAGAACGCGGGTGATGGTGCAGAGGGTTGTGGCGGAACCTGCCGGCGGTGGATTTGTGGTTGAGGGCCGCGGACTTGCGGAACCACTCAGGGCTCGCAACGTGATGTTGGCAACAGGCGGCCACCCCAGTGGTCGCAAGTTGGCTGCAGCGCTTGGCCATCAGGTGGTTGCACCGGTGCCATCGCTCTTCAGCCTGTCGCTGCAGGCCAGCGAGCTCACCGCGTGCAGCGGCATCGCGATTGATGATGTGGGACTGGAACTCAAGTTGGGTAAGGCGCGCTTCCGGCAGCTGGGCCGGGTGCTGATCACCCATCGCGGCTTGAGTGGTCCAGCGACCCTTCGCTTGTCGGCGTTTGCAGCCAGGGCTCTGCATCAGAACCGCTACCAGGGAGTGTTGAAGGTCGATTGGAGCGGCGGGTTGGGTCGTGTTGGCGTGGAGCAGCGCCTGGGGCAATGGCGCCATG
>JBGKDM010000127.1:0-2090 GCA_042954165.1 Synechococcus sp. | reverse complement strand
GCGGGCGTAGCTGAGCATCGGCCGGATGGTGGCGGTGGCGTTGTGACCCGCCTCTTGCGCCAGGCTGCGCACATTGCGCAGGTTGTCGCTGTCCATGGTCACCACCAGGTCGAATCGACTCAGGTCGTCGAGTTCGATTTGCCGGGCGCGGCTCGGCAGGTGAATGCCACGACGTTCGGCCGCGGCGCGCATGCGGGGGTCGGCCTTGTTGCCGACATGCCAGCTGCCGGTGCCAGCGGAGTCAACGACGAAGTGATCGGAAAGGCCTTGCTCTTTGAGCAGATGCAGAAAGACACCTTCCGCAGCTGGTGACCGGCAGATGTTGCCGAGGCAAACAAACAGCAGTTTTTGGGTCATTGGCTTCGCAGTCTCTCGAGTGCCCTGGCTGCCCTTAATCGAACCACCTTGACAGGCTCATTCTCGGAGGAAAGTTGCTCGATGCGCTTCAAGCCTTCAGAAAAGAGTGCGTCGCTCGCTTTGATTTGATTTTCCAGGCCAACACAGGCGGCATAGCGAACAATCCATTCACCATCGGTGCAGGCTCTGGAGAGTGTGTGCAGGCATCGTTGCTGTTCTTCAGCTGTTAGAGCTGGGCTGTCAGTAACTCCCAGGCGACCTAATCCTGTTGTGGCCGCGCGTCGAACACTTGGGCCAATGTCATGTTCAACAGCATGAATCAGGGTCTCTAACGCGCAGCTGTCGCCGATTTCCGCAAGTGCTTTCACTGCCCAGGCTCTCGCTCCGTAATTCTGGGGGTCGAGATTTTGAAGGATCTCAGGAGCAGCTTTCCTCCCTAGTGCAACTAATCCGCTGACAGCAAGACCGGCTAAAGCCGGATTGTTGTAACCGATCACCTCAAGCAGTTTTGGAATGGCTTTGAGGTCGCGGCAACGTACGAGTGAAGCGGTTGCTGTCATCAGCTGATCACTTGTTGTTGCTTGATCAACAGCACGAAGAGCTTGTGATAGTTGTTCTTCAGAGCTCATAGCAATGCATCCATCGCGGATAGCACGAGGTCGCAGGCTTCCTGTTCAGACACGTTTGCTTCAATGAGCCCTCGTGGATGTTCGGCGAGACCCCGCAAAGCAATCAGTTTGATGCTGTTTTCGACAGCGCTCGTTTGAATCGTTTCAAGGGCTGGAAGCCAGCCAACGGCTCCGATATCAAGAAGAACGCCTCGACGAACTTGTGCTGAGGGGTGTTGAACTAACGCCTGAAAAGCATTGCTCCATCGTGAATGACCTGTGATCTGAAGCAGGGCGCGGTTTGCGGCTGAACAAATCAATGGCTTCTCACTATCGGTGAATGGTGTGAGCAGCTGGATGACGGCTTCACTCGGTTTTGCAAGTGCCCCCAACGCTTCTATTTGAGCTTCCAGAAGGCGATCGCTGTGGGAGCTTGTATTGCTGAGATCTTTGCAAAGGGGGGCGATTGCCTTGTCGAGTCTTGCTGAAGCTGCTGTGCGTGCGGCCTCCTCACGGATCTGTTGATCCGAATGCGTCAGGCAAGCCACGATTTCTGTTTCTGCCTCAGTGCCGTCGAGATGGGCGAGTGCTCGCAAGACGTTCAAGCTCAGAGCTCGACAATCATCACTTGGAGGGGAGTTTGTCTCGAAGAGCTCTCCAAGAGCAGCTTTCAGGAGAGGTAGTGTGCGCGGATGACGGCTGCGTTCATGGCCCAGCCACCAAGCGGCGTAGTAGCGGTCTGATGCGTCGTCACGCTGCTCCAAGCGTTTGAGCGCTTCTTGCTCGTCAATCGCTTGGCCTTCCCCGGTCGATTCGATCATTTCTGAGACATAAAAAAGGCTCCCTGATGAGGGAGCCTTAAACCATTCTGCTGTCTGAAATCAGACGAGAGCGTTGATGGCGTAGTCGAGGTAGGTGTTGGCTTCACCAGCGGCGTCACCACTCAGGCCATGGTTGGCTTTGATGTGCTTCAGAGCTTCCACATACCAGGAGGGGGAGAGCTCGAAGGTGCGGTTGATCTCGTCGAGACCAGCCAGCAGGTAGTCATCCATGGGGCCGGTGCCGCCTGCCACGAGGCAGTAGGTGACCATGCGCAGGTAGTAGCCGATGTCGCGGGAGCACTTG
>JBGKDM010000126.1:0-1779 GCA_042954165.1 Synechococcus sp. | reverse complement strand
ACGGATCGCTGCGCAGGATGCCGTTCGCACCCAGCGAGCCCTGGAGGTGCTCTACGCCACTGGCGCCGCTATCAGCAGCCAGCAGGCCGCATCACCACCCCCGTGGCGGGTGATCGAACTCGGGCTCAACCCCAGCGATCTACGCCAGCGCATTGCCCAGCGCACCCAACAGTTGTATGCCGACGGACTGGTGGCGGAAACGGCACATCTGAAGGAGCGCTACGGCGCCGACCTGCCCCTGCTGCAGACCATCGGCTACGGCGAAGCCTTGAAAACCATTGAGGGAACACTGAGCCACACTGAGGCGATCGCGATCACGACACGGCGCACCCAGCAATTCGCCAAACGCCAGCGCACCTGGTTCCGGCGACAGCATCAACCGCACTGGCTCGGAGGTGACGACCCGCGCACGGAAGCACTGACACTGATCAGAGGAGGTCTAGTGTGAGAGAAGAAGTGGCCGCGCCGACTTCGGCAGTGCAGCTGTCCTTCCCTGTTCCCTCAACACCCTGAATGCCTCCACGTCCCCGTTTTGATCGACGCGCTCCTGTCCGGGAGCTCCCCAACATCAACGAACGCATCAATTACCCACAGCTTCGCGTGGTGGATGCAGATGGCACTCAGCTGGGCGTGATCGACAGGGAGGAAGCCCTATCCGTCGCGCAAGACCGCGAACTGGATCTGGTACTGGTGAGCGAGAAAGCCGATCCTCCGGTCTGCCGGATCATGGATTACGGCAAGTTCAAGTTCGAACAGGAAAAGAAGGCCAAGGAAGCGAAGAAAAAGTCGCATCAGACCGAAGTCAAAGAGGTCAAGATGCGGTACAAGATCGATCAGCACGACTACGACGTGCGGATCGGCCAGGCCCAGCGGTTCCTCAAGGCCGGCGACAAGGTCAAGTGCACCGTCATCTTCCGGGGCCGCGAAATCCAGCACACCGCCCTGGCCGAAGTGCTGCTGCGCCGCATGGCCAAGGACCTGGAGGAACAGGCCGAGATCCAGCAGCCCCCGAAACGGGAAGGCCGCAACATGATCATGTTCCTGACACCGCGCAAGACCCCCCTCGTCAAGAAAGACAAGGACGACGACCAGCCGGTGATCAAAGCCGTGCGCACGATCACGGCCCCGCCGCGGGCGGCCCGGGCCGCCAGCGAAAGCAAGGGTTGAGCGCTCCGGGCTCTGTGTTCAGGCCCTGAGACTCTCCAGCAGCAGTTGCCATCCCCGCGCGGCACAGGCGGGGTGGTAACTGCTGCGTGCTTCACACATGAAGCCATGGTCAGCCCCCTCCATGGCCTCGTACCGCATCCGCTGGCCGGTTGGATCGGCCTCCTGGAGCGCGCCAGCGATCTGCTGTTGATCCCGCTCGGGGATCAAGGGATCCGCGGTGCCGCAGATGCAGGTGAGCTGACCCTGCACCCGGGGCAACAGCGCAAGGCTGGGGGGACCGCCCCCAGGCCTGGTGTTGGCCACCCCCGCGCCGTCGAAATCAACACTCGCCGTCACCTGCGGCAGCGTTGCCGCCCGCAGGGCGGCATGGCCCCCGAAACAGAAGCCCACCACGGTGAGCCGGGAACACCCCTGGGTCTCCAGCCAGGCCGCCGCGACCTCCACATCGGCCAGGATCCCCTCGATGGTGGTGCGCTCCTTGTGGCGTCGGCCCTCCGCCAGAGCGGCAGCGTCGTAGCCAAGCTCGAGATCCGGAGCGGTGCGCGCGAACAGCGGCATCGCCAGGGCGGCAACACCGGCTGCCGCGAACCGTTCGGCAACGCTGCGCACCCA
>JBGKDM010000125.1:0-2180 GCA_042954165.1 Synechococcus sp. | reverse complement strand
CCGACATTGGTGGTGAGTTCTTCACGCAGCTTGCTGCGTTCCGTCATCGACAGACGGTTGAAGGTGGACTCTGCTGCGTTGAAGGGCACAGAGCCGTTTTCGACATTGGCGTAGACCCACAGGTCGGGTTGTCTAAGAAGCGCCAGGGTCGTTTCCTGCAACACCCGTTGCAACCCGCTGGGTGAGCTCGTGTCAGCTGTTGCCGCAAGCTCCCGTAGATCCTGTTGCAGTTCCTTGGCGCCGGCCAGCAGTCCAATCTGGAGCTGGATGAGCGTGACCGGCCCGGTGCTGATCGCATCCGATCTCTCGATCCGGTTGGTGGATCCAGCGCCGGCCCCACGCACCGCGTTGGTGATCACGCCAACGACTGCCATCAGTGCAAATAGACCCAGCAGCCCGCCCATGCTGCCGAACCCGAAAAACGGAATGATGAAGGGGAATCCGATTCCACCTCCATAGCCACGGCCGTATCCCCCGCCTCCATAGGTGCGGCCGTAGCCACCGGAGCGAGGCATGGTTGGAGCCCTGAAGCTGCCACCACCGATGCGTCCGCCACGGGCGGCGTAGCTGGGATCGGGCTGCAGAAGGATCAGCCCCAGAAGCAGCACCGGAACCAGCATCGCCGAGACGCTGCGACGGAGCAGGCGGTGAATCGAACGGTTGCGTTGAGGGAGCAGGGAATGCTTCAACACGGGGCGGGCGATTCTGCTGACTCTAGGAACCCCCACCCACGATGGTGACGATCTCCAAGTTGTCACCGCTCTGCACGATCTGGTCTGCCCATCGTTCCGGTGTCACGATCAGACCGTTGAATTCCACCACCACGAGCTTCGGGTGATGGCCCAGGGTTTCCATCACCTTTGCGAGGGTGGATGGGTCCGCGTCCACGGTGCGCTGTTCACCGTTCACGTGAACTGTCAGTGCTGGCATCGGTGTTGGGCTCGGAGGTCGAAGGGGGTGGCGAATTAGCCAGTTTCAGCGCAGTGCTTGCAGGAGATCCCGACTGGCAGCTCCCGGATCAGTCGCCGCCATGATGGCGCTCACCACGGCGACACGTCGGACGCCCGCTGCCCGCAGTTCAGCGATTCGTCCGAGCTCGATCCCACCGATGGCGAACCAGGGATGTGTCGCATGATCACTGGCCTGTCGTGCCCAGTCCAGTCCCTGCGGCGTGCGGTCGGGTTTGGTGCCGGTGGCATAGATCGGTCCAACGCCGAAGTAGTCGCAATCCTCCGATTCCGCAGCCTTTAACTGGGGCAGTGCATGCGTGCTGCGTCCCAGGAGACGGTCCTCTCCGATCAGGGCGCGGGCTGCGGAGGTGGGCAGGTCCTCCTGGCCAAGATGAACTCCGTCCGCATCGACCAGCAAGGCGAGGTCGATGCGGTCGTTGACGATGAACAGGGCCCCACGGTTGTGGCAGAGCGCTGCCAGGCTTCTCGCCTCCTCCAGGCGATCGCGGTCGTTCCCCTCTTTGGCGCGGTACTGCACCAGTGTGATCCCAGCGCTGAGGGCGGCATCAACACGCTGCAGAAGGTCGTCTCCTGGTGCCGTGATCAGGCAGACCGTGCTCGCGTCCAGTTTGCGTCGTCGTTCCGACCGCCGATCGGCCCGCAGCACCGAGACCTCAAGGTCATAGAGGCCGTAACGGATGGAGGCTGCAGTCGTTGCCAGGTCGGGATTCTGAGCCCGGCCGAATTCTTCCAGCACCCGGAGCGCTTCCTGAACTCTGGCGCAGTTCGCGGCCACCACCTGGCTGGGATGCTGCCGCGACTCCTGGGCAGGGTGGGCCAATCCAGCGGCAGAATCCGTCGCGGTCGATCGGGCGTGTTTGTAGATCTCCTGATGGTGCTGCCCGAGTTGCTGCCGCCAGTGCTTCAGCGGCTTCACCAGATCCAGCCGATCAAGCCCAAAACGGCACCAGTCCTCGACCACACGCAAGCCTTCGCGTGCCCGATCGAGATTGGCATCGATCATCCGGGCGACAGCGGCATCATTCCTGGGGTCGCCATTCATGGAACGCATGGCAGTCTTGGCTGAATTGCACGCACGGTTGCGGCCATGGATAACGGCAGATCTGACAGCCCGATGAAGGTGCTCGTCTGGGGCATTCTGCTGCTTGGCAGCATCGGCGTGTTCATCGTCTGGGGGCTGACCAACGCTTATCCGAGCTCTCTGCTCTG
>JBGKDM010000124.1:0-2053 GCA_042954165.1 Synechococcus sp. | reverse complement strand
TCAGCATCAACCAACGCCTCCGCGATCGCCGCTGCCAGTGCAGGACCACGACGCAGCAGGGAGCCAACCATGTAACCCGATGCCGGATGAACCATGCTGGCGGCCCCACCGAACGCAAGCACGGGCTGATCGCGATCGGGGAGCGGCAGGTTCATGGGGAACAAGCAGAACTCCTCATGCAGCACCTCGGTGATGCCAACATCCCGTGCGTTCAGTCGCTGCTTCAGACGTTCCTTCAGCACGTCGTAGGAAACCCCCGGAGCCAGAGCCAGGGAGGTTTCCTCAACGAAGAACACACCATCGCCAAGATCCATCGCATAGAGAAATGTGGGGGGTTCACTGCGCTGGTCATCCCGCAGGTGATCGCAGCGGTAGTCCATCAGGACGAAGCGTCCCTTCTCCACTGGGTTCCTGGAAAAACGACCGACCACTCCATAGGCAGCCTGCCCAGCCACCGGCCCGTGGTCAGGTCGCTTGATGTGGGGCGAAGCGGATCCAGAGGCATCAATGACGAGACGGGCGTCAAAACGCTGTCCATCCCTGCAGATCACCGTGGTGCGTGCGCCCTTGACCACAACTGCCTCGGCCTGACCCTGATGCCAGGTGACAGTCCGAGACCTGCTCAGCCAGTGCTGCTGAAGCGCGGCTCGATCAAAGAGGCCATACGCAATGCCATGCATCGTTGCCTGATCCTGAGAAGGCTGACCGCCCTCACCAAAGAAACTGACGGTGTCGCCCCAGCGGTGCTCGAGAAGATGATCGAGTCCCAGATCGGTGAGTTCATCAGCCCAGATGCCGTAGGTGTTCGGCCAGGGATTGGAGACCGGCGATGGGGCAATGCCGGCCACGCTGACTCCACACTGATCCAGTTCCGAAGCAATGCAGAGGGCAGCAGGCCCGCCCCCCAGCACCAGAACGTCCGCACAGTCCGACAAGATCAGGTGTCCTGCCCTGCGCCTGCCTCAGCGGTGGAAGCGTTCTCGTCATCAGCAGAGCCCGCCTCCACCTCATCGGAGTCGGCCTCCGGGGGAACCAGAACAACCTTGAGAAGCCGGTCACCCTTGTCCAGTTTCTGGAGACGGACGCCGGTCGCCGCTCTGGACTGCTGTGGGATGGCATCAGCGCTGGTCCGCACGATCACACCCTTTTCGCTGACGAGCAGCAGTTCCTCACCCGGGCCGAGCACGCGAAGCGCCACCAGTTCATCACCGTCATTCCGGAACTTCATCCCCCGCAATCCCATGCCGGCCCGCTTCTGAAGACGGAACTGGGTCACCGGCACGCGCTTGCCGAGACCACCTGCGGAGGCAACCAGCACCCAGGGGCCATCGGAGGCAGCCGCACCATCATCCTCATCACCGCTGTCTTCACTGCTTTGCGCCACCTGATCAGCCAGCTCAACCGGCAGCACATCCATGCTCACGAGGGCATCGCCGGCGCGGAGATTCATCGAACGAACGCCGCGAGCGGTGCGTCCAAGAGGCCTGAGCTCCTCATCGCTCAACCGGAAATGGATGGTCATGCCGGCCCGTGACCCGATCAGAACGCTGTCTCCGGGGACCGCGAGACGCACCCAGGTGAGGGCATCACCCTCTTCGAGATTGATGGCGATCAGACCATTGGAACGGATATTGCTGAAGGCCGACAGCCGTGTGCGCTTGATGAAGCCACCACTGGTGAGCATCAACAGATCGGTGTCGTCATTGAACTCTGAAACCGCAAGAAGCGACGTGATCGCTTCTTCCCGCGGAATGGGCAGCAACTGAACGACGGGAGTGCCCTTGGCCGTGCGACTGCACTGGGGCACGCGATAGGCCGGCAAGGCATAGGACACGCCTCGATCGCTGAAGAGCAGCAATGTGTCGTGGTCATTGCAGCTGATGAACAGCTTCACCGCTTCTTCACCCTGGCTGCGGGTGCCGGCCTTGCCGCGCGTGCCACGACTGGTGGCCTCAAACTCGCTCACCGGCATGCGTTTGAGGTAACCCGTTTCCGTGAGCAGCACCACCGAGCGCTCATTGGCGATCAGATCGATGTCTTCAAGACCAGCGGC
>JBGKDM010000123.1:0-3281 GCA_042954165.1 Synechococcus sp. | reverse complement strand
AAAGATGGCCGTCAGTTCAGCCAGGAGCTGTCCGACAAGGCCACCGATCCCAGCACTGCGGAGCGCGTCTGGGACCTGTCCATGAAGCTTGTTGGGCTGGCCTGATCAGTCGAAGCCCAGCAGGTCGAAAATCTCCCGGTCTTTCAGAGATGTGGCAGCCAGGGGTTCAACGCTCTCGAGCATGGTCTGCGCCAGTCGCAGGTACTCATTGCGCACGGCTTGCACGGCTTCGTCGTCATCCTCCATTTCAAAGATGGTGCACTTCTTGAGGCGTGATCGACGAATCGCGTCCACATCCCTGAAGTGAGCCATGGTTCTGAGCCCGGTCCGTGCATTGAACTTGTCGATCTGATCGGTCTCTGCCGAGCGGTTCGCCACAACACCGCCGAGGCGGACCTTGTAGTTCTTGGCTTTGGCCTGGATCGCCTGAACAATCCTGTTCATGGCGAAGATCGAATCGAAGTCGTTTGCAGTCACGATCAGGCAGTAGTTGGCATGTTGCAGCGGTGCTGCAAACCCACCGCAGACCACATCACCGAGCACGTCGAAGATCACCACGTCGGTGTCTTCGAGCAGATGGTGCTCCTTGAGCAGTTTCACCGTCTGTCCAGTGACATAGCCACCACAACCGGTGCCGGCAGGTGGGCCTCCGCTCTCCACGCACTGCACACCGTTGAATCCCGTGAACACGAAGTCCTCCGGTCTGAGTTCCTCGCTGTGGAAATCCACCTCCTCGAGAATGTCGATCACGGTCGGCACCATCTGATGGGTGAGCGTGAACGTGCTGTCGTGCTTGGGATCACATCCGATCTGAAGCACCCGTTTGCCCAGTTTTGAAAAGGCGGCCGACAGATTCGACGACGTGGTGGATTTTCCGATTCCCCCTTTGCCGTAGACGGCGATCACCAGGGTTTCATCCTGGATGTTGACCGCGGGGTCCTGGTGGACCTGCACGCTGCCCTCGCCGTCGGCCGGTCGCGTCAAGGTTGTCGTCATGCGGCGACCTGTTGGATGGGAGATAACTGCATTCAACAGCAGCAGATGTGTGTCGTCCGGCTTTTACCAAGAATTGAAAGATCCTGGCCTTGCCTGCAATCCAAGGATTCAGATTTTATTTCGTTTGCATGAAAAAAATGAGTGCAATTGCTCAGGCCTTGAAGTGTGCTTTTGCGTCATAAAGCGTCTCGCTGTTGATGGTGCTGCAGCCGGCCTGGCGTGCATAGGCTTCGGTGTTGCGCCGCACTTTTCCTCGCACGAAGAATGGGATCTTCCGCAGTTCAGATTCGCCATCGGCAGTCCAGATCAGCTGGTCCTCGCTGTTGCTTTCCGCTTCCGTTTCCATCGTCTGCATGGCCCCGGCGCCGCCCGGGTGGCCCAGGTGGCTCTGATGACCGTCCACGAATTCGAAGTCGTGGCGGAACATTCCGATCAGGTGTTCCTCCAGTCCCATCATCAGGGGATGCACCCAGTCGTCAAAAATCACATTCGCTCCCTCCCAACCCATCTGCGGACTGGTTCGCGCCGGCACGTCCTGAACGTGCATCGGTGTACTGATCACCGCGCAGGGGAGTCCGAGCCGTTTGGCGCTGTGCCGTTCCATCTGGGTCCCGAGCACCAGTTCCGGAGCGGCGTCCGCCATCGCGGCCTCCACAGCGAGGTAGTCATCGCTGATGAGGGCATCAAGTCCGAGTTCCCGTGCAGCGGCCCGCACCGGTCGTGCCATCTCCCGGCTGTAGGTGCCGAGCCCCACCACCTTGAAACCCAGCTCCTGATCGCAGATCCGGGCCGCCGCAAGGGCATGGGTTCCGTCTCCGAAGATGAACACCCGTTTGCCCGTGAGGTAGTTGGAATCAACTGATTCGGAGTACCAGGGCAGTCGCGAGCGCTGATAGCCCTCGTCGTCGGCAGGCGGCTCAAGCCCCAGGTGCTGATGCACTTCCACCAGGAAGTCGTGCGTTGCTCCGACACCGATCGGCACCGTTCGACTGAAGGGGATCCCGAAATTTCTCTCCATCCAGCTGCAGGTCGCTTCGGCGACCTCCGGGTAGAGGCAAACGTTCAGATCGGCTGTCGGAAGTCGTTGGATGTCGGCAACCCCCGCACCCAGTGGGGCCACCACGGCCACATCGATGCCATGGGTCGTGAGCAGCCGCTGCACCTCCATCACGTCATCTCTACAGCGGAACCCAAGCAGGGATGGGCCGATCAGGTTGACCCGTGGCCTCCTTCCCTCCTGTTTCCATGCTGTGGCGTCATGCTGAGGCTGATCGGGCACGTCAGGCTTCAGAAGCGCGCGCACCAGCTGGTAGAAGGTTTCGGAGGCTCCCCAGTTCTCCTTCTTGCTGTAGGCGGGTAGCTCGAGGTTCACGACCGGCATCGGTAGGTTCATCCCCGCCGCAAGGGCCCCGGGCTGATCCTGGATCAGTTCCGCTGTGCAGCTCTCTCCCACCAGCAGCGCGTCGGGCTGGAAGCGATCCACGGCATCTCGCACGTGCCGTTTCACCAGCTCCGCCGTGTCTCCCCCCAGGTCTCTCGCCTGGAAGGTGGTGTAGGTCACCGGCGGTCGCTGACCGCGGCGTTCAATCATCGTGAACAACAGATCGGCGTAGGTATCCCCCTGCGGTGCATGCAGCACGTAGTGCACTCCCTGCATGGAGGCTGCAACGCGCATGGCTCCCACGTGGGGTGGGCCTTCATAGGTCCAGAGCGTGAGTTGCATCGGTTCAGGTGCGGACAGCGTGGTCGGGTTGGTGCGGATGCAGGGCCGGCTGGATCCTTTGCCGGCGGCGTAGTGGCCGGGAGAAGAGTTCCGCCAGATCACCGGCCTGGTCGATGCCATGGATCGGACTGAAGACCAGCTCGATCGACCACTTGGTGGCAATCCCCTCGGCTTCGAGGGGGTTGGCCAGACCCATGCCGCAAACCACGAGATCCGGCTGACTCTCGCGAACCCGATCCAGCTGCTGTTCCACGTGCTGCCCCTCCATGACGGTCGTGTCCTCCGGCAGGAGAGCCAGTTCCACCGCCATCTGCTCCCGGTTCAGGTAAGGCGTTCCCACCTCGATCAGTTCCATGCCGCACTCTCTCTGCAGAAAGCGGGCCAGGGGCAGTTCCAGCTGGGAGTCGGGAAGAAGAAAGATGCGCCGTCCTTCCAGCACATCGCGGTGCGGGGCGAGGGCGATGCGGGCCCGTTGCTCCAGCGGGTCCAGCACCGCCGCAACCCGGTCCTTCGGCAGGTGAAAGGCCTCTGCCCCGGCCTCCATCCAACGCCTGCTTCCCTC
>JBGKDM010000122.1:0-2269 GCA_042954165.1 Synechococcus sp. | reverse complement strand
GCCTACGGCCATTTCGGACGCCCAGACCTCAATCTGCCTTGGGAGGATGTCAGTGCCAAGGCCAAGGAGATTCAGCAGGCCTGATCCGTGATGCAACCGCTGGCGCTCGGTGTGGACCTGGGCACCAGCGGTGTTCGCGTTGCCGTCATTGATCCCGACGCAACGCTCCTGCACTGTTCCGCTCTCCTCTACCCCTCTGGATTGCGTCATGCCGACGACTGGCGTGCGTGCACCAAACAGCTGATCAGAGCCGTTCCGGCCGAGCTGAGAGACAAGATCCACGCCATGGCCGTGGATGGCACCTCCGGCACCCTGCTGGCGTGCCGCACCACAGGGCATCCCCTCGGACCAGCGCTCACCTACAGCGAGAGCTGCATCGAACAGGCAGAGCGTCTGCAGACCCTGGCAAGCGACGGCGGCCCTGCCGCCAGCAGCAGCGGGAGCCTGGCTCGGGCATTGCGGCTCCTCGATCAGCATCACGACCCTGATGGAGACCCGGTTCTGCTGCGGCACCAGGCGGATTGGCTGACCGGTTGGTTGCTGCAGGACTGGTCATTCGGAGAGGAGGGCAACAATCTCCGCCTTGGATGGCAACTGGAGGAGAGTCGATGGCCCAAGGGATTCATCGGACAGCCATGGACAACCGCCTTGCCTGAGATCAGGGCCAGTGGCCATCTGCTCGGACACCTCCACCCCAACGTGGCGACATCCCTGGGCCTGATGCCAACCGTGAGGATTGTTGCGGGTACCACAGACGCCAATGCAGCCGTGCTGGCAGCCAACCCGGCACAGGGGGATGGCATCACGGTTCTGGGAACGACCCTGGTGCTGAAACGGTTCACCGATGCTCCGCTGCGTGGCCCTGGCATCACCAACCACCGCGTCGCCGGACGCTGGCTTTGCGGCGGCGCATCCAACACCGGTGGTGGCGTCCTGCAGCAGGAGTTCCCGGGTCTTGACCTCGAGGAGCTCAGCCGTCAGATCGACCCTGAACAATCAAGTGGCCTGCACTATCGGCCCCTCCCGAATGTCGGTGAGCGCTTCCCCTACGACGACCCTGCACTGAAGCCGATTCTGGAACCAAGGCCTGTCAGCGATGCACTGCATCTGCACGGTCTTCTGGAGGGGATGGCGCGGATCGAAGCAGAGGGTTGGAGGTTGCTCGCCCGACTCGGTGCACAGCCACCCAGGCGAGTGGTCACGATCGGAGGAGGCGCCCGCAATCCGCAGTGGCGGCGCTTACGAGAACGGGTGCTTGGCCGACCCGTCGTGAGTTGCCAGGCACCACCTGCCGCAGGCGTTGCACGACTGGCAGCGCAGCATCTTCAGAGCTGACCGACAACGCACATCCCGGGCGAGAATCAACAGAGATACGAACTTGATCTCCAGTGCCCAGCAAATTGCGCGATGCTCTAGCCATCGGCCTGTTCATTGTCCTGGCCGGTTACGTGTCACTGAGCGGCGTCCGGTTGGGCATCCTGCTCTGGCAACGCTTTGTCTGACCACCGCACACGCTCCATCCGTTCGCTATCCCATGGCTGCTGATCCCCTCACTCCCGCCGTCAGCGATCGCATCTGCCGGCACATGAACGATGACCACAGTGAAGCTGTGCTTCGTTATGCCAAGCACTTCGGCGGTGTCGAGAAACCACAGGCTGCGTCCATGACAGCCGTGACGGCAGACGGAATGGAACTGCTGGTTGACGGTCAGGCTGTCGCGATCCCCTTCGATCACACGCTCACCGACAGCGAAGACGCCCATCGAACACTGGTTGCAATGCTGCGTTCCATGCCCAGCGACGACTGACACCAGCACGCCATCACGCAAGCCGCAATGCTCTGGGGAACACTTGCTCAGTCCATCGGTTGCGCATGTGGCAAGTCATCAGAAGGGAACTCCGCAGTCTTCTGACAGTGGCCCGATGCACGCTATGCAAGGCAGCGCTCCCGGATGAAGACTCGGGACCCGCCCTCTGCCTCAAGTGCAGCCAATCACTGCCGGTTGACACCACGCCTCTGCGGGGCTGCAGTCCAATCCCCTGGACAGCAGCCGGGCTGTATGAAGGCCGGCTGCGTTGCCTCATTCTTGCGATGCGTCAATCTCCAGACAGGGGGCTACTCAACGCCCTAAGCCGGACTCTGCGAGACGAACTGCCCAGGAACGCCGTGCTGGTTCCAGTGCCCAGCTGGAAGCGGGGATCCCGAGCCAATGCACTGCCGGCACAGTTCATGCAGGCACTCTGCCGTGACTCCTGCACAGAACTTCTCC
>JBGKDM010000121.1:0-9580 GCA_042954165.1 Synechococcus sp. | reverse complement strand
AGATTGAGGGTCAGCATCTGGGGTGGTTCGGCCAGCAGGCAGTCGAGGGCGGCGCGATGTCCTTCCGCCAGGTCCATGACGTGGATGTAATCGCGGACACCGGTGCCATCCGGTGTCGGCCAGTCGCCTCCGAAGATCTGGAGTCGGTCGCGCCGGCCGACCGCCACCTGGGTCAGGAAGGGAAAGACGTTACTGGGACATCCAAGGGGGTCTTCGCCGATGCGTCCACTCGGGTGCGCACCAACGGGGTTGAAGTAGCGCAGACTGGCGATCCGCCACGCCTCCGGCGCGCTCAGGCAGAGGTCGGTGAGCATCCGCTCCACCGTTGCTTTGCTGTGGCCGTAGGGGTTGATCGGCTGGATCGGTGCGGTTTCCACGATCGGCACCACCTCCGGATAGCCGTAGAGGGTTGCGCTGCTGCTGAACACCAGGGTTCGGCAGCCATGGGTGTCCATGGCCTCGAGCAGGCAGCGGCTCCCGCAGACGTTCACATCCCAGTACCGCAGCGGTTCGCGAACCGATTCGCCAACGGCCTTCAGGCCGGCGAAATGGATCACGGCCTCGATCGGTTCCGATCGCGCCTCGGCAGAGGCGAACAACCGCTCCAGGCAGGCGCGGTCGCGGATGTCGCCCTCATGCAGGCGCAGCCGCTGTCGCTCGGCGTCGCTGGTCAGGCCGGTGATTTCCGCAACGCGGTCCAGTGCCTTCGGTGAACTGTTGTCGAAGTTGTCCAGCACCACCAGCTCATGCCCGGCCTCCAGCAGCACCACGCAGGCATGGCTGCCGATGAAGCCGGCTCCCCCCGTGACCAGCAGCCGTGCCATCGCGTCCTGTCATCCGGCTGAAATGTAGGTGCTGTGACGGGGCTTGAATGCCGCTGCTGCCTGAATTGTCCTAAGTCTGGGAGGCTTCAGTTCTTCAGGTCTGCTGTTTATGCCTGCCGGTCCAATCCGCAATCTGGTGACCGGAGGTGCCGGTTTTCTCGGCTCCCATCTCGTGGACCGGCTGATGGAGGCCGGTGAGGAGGTTCTCTGTCTCGACAACTTCTTCACCGGCCGCAAAGCGAACATCGCCCGATGGATCGGTCATCCGCGCTTTGAACTCATTCGTCATGACGTCACGGAGCCCATCCGTCTCGAGGTCGACCGCATCTGGCATCTGGCCTGTCCGGCCTCACCGATTCATTACCAGCACAACCCCGTCAAAACCGCCAAGACCAGCTTCCTCGGCACCTTCAACATGCTGGGTCTTGCCAGGCGCGTGAACGCGCGTCTGCTGCTGGCCTCAACCAGTGAGGTGTACGGGGATCCCGAACTGCATCCCCAGCCCGAGAGCTACCGCGGTTGTGTGAACACCATCGGTCCGCGCGCCTGCTACGACGAGGGCAAGCGCATCGCCGAGACCCTCTGCTTCGACTATCAGCGCATGCATGGCAGCGAAATCCGCGTTGCCCGCATCTTCAACACCTACGGCCCGCGGATGCTGGCCGATGACGGCCGGGTGGTGAGCAATTTCATTGTTCAGGCCCTGCGCGGCAACCCGCTCACGCTCTATGGCGACGGGCAGCAGACCCGCTCGTTCTGTTATGTCGACGATCTGGTGGAGGGTCTGATCCGCCTGATGAATGGAGACCACACCGGGCCGATCAACATCGGCAATCCCGGCGAATTCACCATCCGCCAGCTGGCCGAACAGATCAGGGCCCGCATCAACCCGGAGCTTCCCCTGGTCGAGAAGCCACTGCCCACCGACGATCCGCGCCAGCGACGACCGGACATCGCTCTGGCGCAGGCTCAGCTCGACTGGACGCCGACCGTTTCCCTGGAGCAGGGACTGGAACCGACGATCGCCTGGTTCACGGAGCTGCTCACCTGATCCGGCAGGTCACTGCAGGTCACCCGGCAGACTGCACCACACTGATGAGGAAGGAGCAGGGCGCGTGAGTCAGCTGCAGAGCCTGCGCGGCATGGTGGATCTGCTGCCGGAGCAGACAGGACGCTGGCAGGCTGTCGAGGGGGTGGCCCGTGCCCATTTCCGCCGCGCCGGACTGGAGGAGATCCGGACGCCTCTGCTGGAGGTCACCGAGCTCTTCGCGCGGGGCATCGGTGAGGGGACGGACGTGGTCGGCAAGGAGATGTATTCCTTTCAGGACCGGGGGGATCGCGCCTGCACCCTCCGGCCTGAGGGCACGGCCTCCGTTGTTCGCTCCGTTGTTCAGCATGGCCTGCTGAGTCAGGGAGCTCAGAAGCTCTGGTACAGCGGTCCGATGTTCCGCTACGAACGGCCCCAGGCCGGGCGGCAGCGCCAGTTTCATCAGATCGGTGTGGAGTGTCTCGGTGTGGCCACACCCCGCAGCGATGTGGAGGCGATTGCACTTGCCTGGAACCTGCTGGCTGACCTCGGTGTCGGTGGGCTGAAGCTGGAGATCAACAGCCTGGGGACCTCGGAGGATCGCAGGCGCTACCGCGAGCAGCTGGTCCAATGGCTTGAAGCCCGTCGCGATCAGCTGGACCCTGAGTCCCGTGAGCGCCTCAGCACCAATCCTCTGCGCATTCTCGACACCAAGAACACAACCACCCAGGCCCTGCTGGCGGAGGCGCCGACGCTGCCATCGGCCCTGAGTGAGGAGAGCGCATCCCGCTTTGCCCAGGTGCAGGCGCTGCTCCGCGCCCTGCAGATTCCGTTCGAAGTCAATGACCGCCTGGTTCGCGGTCTGGATTACTACTGCCACACCGCCTTTGAGATCACCAGCGATCAGTTGGGTGCGCAGGCCACGGTGTGTGGTGGCGGCCGTTACGACGGGCTGGTTGAGCAGCTGGGTGGGGCGCCGACCCCTGCGGTCGGCTGGGCTCTGGGAATGGAGCGGCTCCTGCTGGTGCTGGCGGCGGCTGCCAAGGCCGACCCCGATGGCCCTGCCGCGCGACTGACGGCGGCGGTTCCTCCTGACGTCTACCTGGTGAATCGCGGTGAGAAGGCGGAGGTCGCGGCTCTGGCGCTGGCCTGCCGTCTGCGTCAGGCCGGTGTGGCGGTGGAGCTGGACGGCAGCGCCAGTGCGTTCGGGAAGCAGTTCAAGCGTGCGGATCGCTGTGGTGCCACCTGGGCTCTCGTGCTCGGTGATGAGGAGAGCGATGCGGGAGTCGTGCAGCTCAAACCCCTGCGGGCCAAGGCGGAGGCGATGACCCTGCCGATCGATGACATCCCTGCTCTCAAGCGGGCATTTGGGCTGGATTGAGGTGGAACTGCCGGTAACCTTTCGGGGCTTGTCCGGCAGAGAGTGCCCGCGCCGATGACCGTGTCCGCCACCACTGCATCCGTGCGTCGTATCTGCTGCATCGGTGCCGGCTATGTCGGTGGTCCGACCATGGCGGTGATCGCCGATCGCTGCCCGCAGATCGAGGTCACGGTGGTGGACCTCAACGCCCAGCGCATCGCCGCCTGGAACGACGACGATCTGAGCAGGCTTCCGGTGTACGAGCCCGGACTCGATGCGGTCGTCGGTCGGGCGCGCGGCCGGAATCTCACGTTCACCACGGCCGTCAATGCGGCGATCGCGGCCGCCGACATGGTGTTCATCTCCGTGAACACCCCGACCAAGACCAAAGGGCTGGGTGCTGGCCAGGCCAGCGATCTGCGCTGGGTTGAGGCCTGTGCCCGTCAGGTGGCCAAGGAAGCCCGGGGCCACACGATCGTTGTGGAGAAGAGCACGCTCCCCGTTCGCACGGCCCAGGCGATTCAGGAGATTCTCCAGGCTGCCCAGGGTGACGGTGAGGGCGCCCGCAGCTTCTCGGTTCTCTCGAATCCTGAGTTTCTGGCCGAGGGCACGGCGGTGAGGGATCTGGAGTCTCCCGACCGCGTGTTGATCGGAGGCCAGGACAGCGCCGCCATCGAAGCCCTCGCTGAGGTCTATGCGCACTGGGTTGCACCGGAGCGGATTCTGCGCACCAATCTCTGGAGCAGTGAGCTGTCCAAGCTCACGGCCAATGCCTTTCTGGCCCAGCGGATCAGCTCGATCAATTCAATTGCGGCCTTCTGTGAGGTGTCCGGTGCCGATGTGCGCGAGGTGGCCCGTGCCATCGGCAGCGATACGCGGATCGGGCCCAAGTTTCTGCAGGCCGGGCCGGGTTTCGGTGGCAGCTGCTTCCAGAAGGACATCCTCAACCTCGTCTATCTCTGTCGCCATTTCGGCCTGCCTGAGGTGGCCGATTACTGGCAGAGCGTGGTGGCCCTCAACACCTGGCAGCAGCACCGCATCTCCCGACTGGTCGTTGAGACCCTGTTCGGCACGGTCACCGGCAAGCGCCTGGCGATTCTGGGCTTCGCCTTCAAGGCCGACACCAACGACACCCGTGAAGCCCCCGCCATCCGCATCTGCCGCGATCTTCTCGAGGAAGGTGCCCAGCTCGCGATTCACGACCCCAAGGTGAGTGCCGAGCAGATTGCCAGGGATCTGCAGCTGCCGGAGAGTCCGTATTCCGATCCGGCAGCGGGCCCTTCGGCCGCTGCACTCAGTGGCGAGGGCACCTGGTGCCAGGGGCTTGATGTGACCTCCACCCTGACGGGTGTTGATGCTGTGCTGATCCTCACGGAGTGGAGGGAGTACCGGGATCTGGACTGGTCACGCCTGGGGGCACTGATGCGCAAGCCGGCCTGGATCTTCGATGCACGCTCGGTGGTGGACCCCGTCACCGTGACGGATGCAGGCCTCATGCTCTGGCGGGTCGGTGATGGCGGCGACCCTGTGAGGCCACACCATGGCTGATCCATCCAGGCCCGTGCTGGTGACGGGAGCCGCCGGCTTCATCGGTGCGGCCCTCTGCAGGCGTCTGCTCGACCGTGGCGACAGGGTGGTTGGCGTTGACAACCTCAACAGCTACTACGACCCAACGCTGAAGCGGGCCAGGCTGGCAGGCCTGGATGCGGTTGCGCCTCCTGGTGCCTGGCGGTTCGAGGCGCTGTCCCTCGAGCAGGGTGAAGAGCTGATTGCGCTTGTCGAGTCGGAGCGCCCCAGGGTGGTGGTGAACCTGGCCGCCCAGGCAGGGGTTCGCTATTCAATCGAGAATCCCGCCGCCTACATCCAGAGCAATCTGGTGGGTTTCGGTCATGTGCTCGAGGGCTGTCGTCACCATGGTGTGGAGCACCTGGTGTACGCCTCCAGCAGCTCGGTCTATGGAGGCAACCGCAACCTCCCCTTCGATGAGCGCCAACCGGTGAACCACCCGGTGAGTCTCTATGCCGCCAGCAAGAAAGCCAATGAGCTGATGGCGCACACGTACAGCCATCTTTACGGGCTGCCGGCGACGGGCCTGCGCTTCTTCACGGTCTATGGGCCCTGGGGACGGCCGGATATGGCCCCCATGCTCTTTGCCCGAGCGATCATGGCCGGCGATCCGATCAAGGTGTTCAACCACGGCCGCATGCAGCGGGATTTCACCTATATCGACGACATCGTTGAGGGGGTGCTGCGCTGCTGTGACAAGCCGGCGACGCCCAATCCCGATTTCGACCCTCTCAATCCCGATCCTGCGACTGCCGCCGCTCCCCATCGGGTGTTCAACATCGGCAACAGCCAGCCGACGCCCCTGCTTCGTTTCATCGAGGTGATGGAGCAGGCGTTCGGTCAAGAGGCCGTCAAGGACTTCCAGCCCATGCAGCCTGGTGATGTGGTGGCCACAGCCGCCAACACAGCAGCCCTTGAGGCCTGGGTCGGCTTCAGACCCTCCACGCCGATCGAACTGGGTGTGGAACGCTTTGCCGCCTGGTACCGGGGGTACTTCAACGTGTGAGTCGTTGCGTGAGCGGTTGTGCGAGACGTTTCCGGTCTCAGGCCTGATGGCACAAAAAAACCGCCGGGATGTCCCGACGGTCTTATTCGTCTAGGGGATGGATCGCCCTGATCAGGCGGAACCGACACCGGTGTAGGAGCCGTAGAAGAACAGGCCGACAACGAACAGCACAGCCATGCCACCAGCTGTTGCAACAAGCCACAGAGGCAGAGTCCCTTCAGTCCAGCGAGACCGCCAGGCCACTGCGGGACGACCGTCGGGAAGGCGGTCAGGGATACGACCGTCAGGGAGATTGGATTTCTTACCGCTCATGAGTTCGTCTTCTCAGTTGAAGAAGTAGCTGGAGAACAGAATTCCGCAGGTGGCAACGAACAGAACGCCCAGGTAAAGGCTGGTTCGGTTCAGCTCAACGGGAAGGCTGTTGGGATTGGGATTGCGCTCCATGGTGGTTCAGCAGGTGAAGGGTGAATCAGCGACGGATGAACTGCATGGCAGCCAGGGCGCCAATGAAGAACACGGTGGGAACACCAAGGGTGTGAAGGGCCAGCCAACGGACCGTGAAAATCGGGTAGTTGCGTGGCGTTGATGTAGCTGGTGACTGTGTCATGGGTTATTTCAGGCGGACATCGAGCTGGGATTTGCCGTCGTAACGCTCACTCACAACCGGAGCCTTGCTGTCGCTGGCTTGGAAGTAGGCGTCGGGGCGCGGTGTGCCGAAGGCGTCGTATGCCAGTCCTGTGGAAACGAACAGGAAGCCGGCGAGGAAGATCGCAGGCAGGGTCACAGCGTGAATCACCCAGTAGCGGATGCTGGTGATGATTTCGAAAAACGGGCGTTCCCCGGTTGAGCCGGCGGCCATGGCTTCGGGCGTATCAGCTTGGTGATCTTAGGGGGCGGGGCCTGATCGCCGGGGAATGCCCCGGCGCTTGGTTACAGAGAGTTGTGCCTGAACGGCGGCTCAGCCCACCCAGCGGAGCAGGATCCCCCGCTCCCCGAGCAGGAAGCCCTTGCCGTCCTGCGTGAGCTCGAAGCGGGTGAAGTTGCTGGGTTGCACCGACCCGACGGGGTCCTGCTCCCAGCTGTCGCCGCCGTCATGGCTGACCAGCAGGGTGCCATTCCCGCCGGCTGCCCAGAGATCGCCGTTGGCGGTCCAGGCCAGGTCGAGATAGCCGTAGCCATTGGTGATCGGCACGATCGGTTTGCTCCAGCTCTCGTTGTTGCCGGCGTCGTCGTTCAGGCGGATCTGCGCACCACGCGCCAGCATCCACAGCGTTCCATCAGGTTGATAACCGATGCTCTGGAGGCGCTGGCTGCTGACCCGCTGGTGCACCTGCCAGACGCTCTGGCCTGGATCCCAGCTGGCATAGAAGTTGCCAAGGCTGCTGACGCTGACGTAGCGCCCATCGTCGCTGCGACGCAGATCACGCACGGCTCCGGCCGCGTCAGACACTTCGGCATCCCAGCTGCCGCCACCATCCGAGGTGCGGTAGACCGCGCCCACATTGGTGGCCAGTTCAGCGCTGTTGGGGCCCAGTGCGGTGATCAGGTAAGGCTCCCCGGGCAGCTTGGTGTCGAGGAACAGGCGAGTCCAGTTGCTACCGCCATCCGTGGTGTGCATCAGGAGACCTGGCTGTCCGGCGATCCAGCCGTCATCGCCGTCAAAGTCGATGCTGATCAGGCGGAAATTCTCTTCCTCGGGCAGATCAAGGCTGCGCTCGCTCCAGTGCTCGCCCCCGTCGTCGGTTTCCAGGATCATCCTGTTGCTTCCCACCAGGAAGCCATGACGGGCATCGGTGAAGGCCACATCAAGGGGGTTGGCCTGGGTGTCGAGGTCGATCGCCTGCCACGGGCTCGTGGCAGCTGTCGAGAGGCGTGTCGCCACACAGCCACTGAGGCTGAAGCCGAGACAGGCCACCAGGGCCAGATGCAGGAGTGATCGGAGCAGGCGCTTCATGTCAGGGATCCGGTTGGGGGTCAGGCGTGGTGCGCTCAGCGCAGGGAGTAGAGGGACAGGAAGAAGGCGAAGGCCAGGGCGAAGCTGCCGAAGATGAGCACGTTTTTCTGGCCCGGTGTCAGTCGATTGACGCCAAGGCCGAAGTCAAGGTTCTCTTCGAAGCCGCTGGCCTTGGTGGCGGGGCCGATGTCGCGGAACGCGCCCACCTTGCTTCGGCAGACCGGGCAACGGAAACGGATGGCATCGAGCTCGCTGAAGGCCGTTCCGGCTTCGATCTTGTATTTCCTGACGCCTTCGGCAGGGTCATAAACGTATCCACAGCTGCGGCACTCGAAGCGGTGGGTGCGGGGGTCGCTGGCCGGAGCATCGTCGGACGCGTCGGCGCCGCCCGGATCGCCCTGCTCATCAGTGCCGTGTTTCGGCGAGTCTTCGGCAGAAATGTCCTTGGTCCCTTCGGGCGTCTCTTCGGGCGAAGACGATCCATCTGGAGCCGACATTTCGTTTTCTACTGATTCGACAATCTCGTCGCTCACCACAGCCTCAACAGACCCGAGAACTCTATCGGGGGCGTCAGACGGTGGTGGTGAATGCCAGACTGCCTCCCAGGGTCGTGCTCTTTCATGTTCGCGCTGCAGGGTTATGACGCCTTTCTGGGCTTTCTGCTGATTGCGGCAGCGGTTCCAGCATTGGCATTGATCACCAACAAACTGCTGGCCCCCCGCAGCCAGCAGGGTGAACGTGAAATCACCTACGAATCGGGCATGGAGCCGATCGGTGGTGCGTGGATTCAGTTCAACATCCGCTACTACATGTTCGCCCTGGTCTTCGTCATCTTCGACGTGGAAACGGTGTTTCTGTACCCCTGGGCCGTGGCATTTCACCGCCTCGGTCTGTTGGCCTTCATCGAGGCTCTGATCTTCATCGCCATCCTTGTGGTGGCTCTGGCCTACGCCTGGCGCAAAGGCGCTCTTGAGTGGAGCTGAACTGAATGTCTGATCCCACATTTCCATCGATCAACGCCGTCCGCGATCTGCGGGGAGCCACCTGTGGACCGGTCGCAGGTGCTGCCGAGGGTGCTCCGGCGATCACCACCGATCTGAGTGAGAACGTGATTCTCACCAGCCTTGACGATCTCCATAACTGGGCTCGCCTGAGCAGTCTCTGGCCTCTCCTGTACGGAACGGCCTGCTGTTTCATTGAATTCGCGGCGCTGATCGGCTCCCGATTCGACTTCGACCGCTTCGGTCTGGTTCCGCGTAGTTCACCCCGTCAGGCAGATCTGTTGATCGTGGCCGGCACCGTGACGATGAAAATGGCACCTGCACTGGTTCGCCTGTACGAACAGATGCCTGAGCCCAAGTACGTCATTGCGATGGGGGCCTGCACGATCACGGGGGGGATGTTCAGTGCCGACTCCACGACCGCTGTCCGGGGTGTCGACAAGTTGATCCCGGTTGATCTGTATCTGCCGGGCTGTCCGCCTCGGCCGGAAGCGATCTTCGATGCCGTGATCAAGCTTCGCAAGAAAGTGGCCAACGAATCGATCAGTGATCGCCGCCAGCTGCAGCAGACCCATCGCTACTGCACCGTGAAGCATGCGATGACACCGGTGGAGCCCATCGTCACCGGGGCCTACCTGCAGGCTGAGACGCAGATCGCGGCACTGAAACCCGGGGCCGGTCTGGCCATGCCCAAGCTGTCTGACACTGCAGCTGCCTCCAAGACACCTGTGTCCGATTCCTCTGCGTCCTGACTGTCCCTGTCATGAGTGAAACTCCCCAGTCGTCATCGGCGAAAGCATCCAAGGACACCGAACTCCCGACTCCGCCTGAGCGTGGCGCCG